>CAZIAU010000054.1:0-10769 GCA_964536755.1 uncultured Bacteroides sp.
AAAAATTCAGGTTGGAGAAGGGTGAATTCCTGGCATATTCTGGAAATACAGGCGGTTCTTCAGGACCGCATCTTCACCTTGAAGTACGCACTACAGCTGACCAGCATCCAACCAATGCCTTAAAGTATGGGTTCGATATTGCTGACAATGTTCCTCCCAGGTTTCTCTCACTTTATATTTGCCCTGCAGGTGCAGGTGCACAAATAAACGGTTCGGGAGATATATATAACAGTAATGTTGTTCCGGAAAATGGATATTATACTGTTCCGTACGGCACCACAATAAAAGGCTCAGGGCCCATTGGAATTGGCGTTGAGGTCTTTGATTACCTTGACGGGGTATCAAACCGGTGCAGTATTTATTGGCTGAAATTGTTCGTTGATGAGGAATTGTTATATCACTATGAGATGGATGAGTTCTCATTCTCCGAAACACGGTATGTCAACGCACATATGCTCTATGGTGAGATGATCAGATCCGGGAAAAAAGTTCACCGCCTCTACAGACTTCCCAATGACAGGCTGCGGATATACCGTACGATTAAAAATAATGGGATAATTCAAATAAATGAGGATAGGAATTATAACATCCGGATAGTTGCATCAGATGTGGCGGGCAACCAGGCTGAACTGAAATTCAGGATTACAGGAACTCTCAATACGGGAACATTAACCGGTCAGAATAATGATACCCTGACAATCATGAGGTATGACGTGCCTAACTTGTATGAAAACGATGAGATCAAACTGGAATTACCGGAAGGAGCCCTTTATGAGGATCTGAATTTCCGGTACAATGAGTCACCCCGGATAGAGGGATCACTTTCCAGATTCTTTCATCTGCATTCAACTGAAGTGCCGGTCCATCTGCCCTGTACGCTCTCCATACGAGCCGGCTCCATAGATGAATCCCTCAGGAAAAAGCTCTTAATAATGGCCCCCGATAGCGAAGAAACAGGTAGTTTTATATCCGCAGGTGGCGAATACAGAGATGGTTTTGTTGTGGCCAGCATCAGGTCGTTCGGAGAATTTGCCATCGGGATCGACACCATTGCACCGGAGATAACTCCGCTAAATGGATCAGGAAAGGGGAACCTCACCGGAAGAAAAAAACTCAGTTTTATTATAAAGGATAATCTGTCGGGTATAGAGAAGTACGAGGGTTATATTGACAACAGATGGGCCCTTTTTGAATATGATCCCAAAAATGAATTACTGACCTATGCTTTCGACAGTGAACGGATCTCCAAAGGTGGATCTCATGAGCTCGAACTCTATATTACTGATGCAAAAGGAAATGTTAGCCTCTACCACACAACATTTACCTGGTAGGGATCAGATATGGACAGATCATATACAGTAACGGGATTGATGTCCGGTTCTTCACTGGACGGTGTTGACATGGTAAGCTGCATCTTCTCCCGTAAGGTATCAGGATGGAATTTTGAAATTACAGCAACCGAAACGCTGCCCTACCCGGCTGAGCTGAAAGAGAGACTTATTAATGCCTGTGACTTAACCGGAGATGAGAGGATTGATATGGACAGAGAACTGGGAGAATATTACGGCAAACAGATCAATAGTTTCCATTCCCGGTTCAATATTAAACCTGACCTTATTGCATCCCACGGACATACCCTGCTGCATGAACCCCGCAAAGGGATAACATTTCAGGCCGGAAATGGTATGATTATGGCAAATGTTACCGGTGTGACTGTAGTGAACGATTTCAGAAGTGAGGATGTGGCTCAGGGTGGAGAGGGTGCCCCATTGGTGCCGGCCGGGGACAGGTTATTGTTCGGAGAATACAGGGCATGTCTGAATCTTGGTGGAATTGCCAATATTTCATATGAAAGCAGGGACCGGTTAAGGGTCGCCTTTGATATTTGTCCCGTAAATATGGCTTTAAACTGGATCGCAGGATTATCGGGAGAGGAGTTCGACAGGGACGGGATAATGGCTTCTTCCGGTTCGGTGAACAATATGCTCCTTAATGAATTGAATAAATTGGACTACTATCGTATATTGCCGCCAAAATCACTGGGCCGGGAGTGGTTTCTGAACTCGTTCCTGCCGGTGATGATCAGCGGTGAGCTCAGTCCGGAAGACAGGATGAACACTGTAGCAGAGCATATAGCAAATCAGATTATCCCGGTACTGAATAACCTCGGGTCAGGCCCGGTTCTTGTATCAGGGGGGGGGACTCTCAATCTTAATCTGATGGAAAGGTTGAGGGTGAAACCGGATATAGAGCTGGTCATTCCTGACCTTCAGATAATTCATTTTAAAGAGGCCCTGATTTTTGCACTCCTCGGCCTCTTAAAGGTCCTGGGTGAGATCAACTGTTACTCCAGTGTTACCGGTGGCAGGTCAGATCTTTCAGCAGGCAACATTAATAAGGTGAATCATTAACCATATAATAAAAGCAATATTATGAAGAATTTCATTGCGTACAATCCTACAAAACTTCATTTTGGTAAAGGTGCGGTCGGAGATCTCGGAACCTGTGCTTCAAAAATCGGAAAACATGCCTTGCTTGTATACGGTGGAGGATCTGTTTTACGGAACGGAAGTTATGAAGACACTGTTAATCAACTTAAAAAATATGGTATCCGGATCACTGAATTTTCAGGTATCAAACCAAATCCGCGGGTTGACGATGTCATAAAGGCCACAAAAGTCGGACAGCAGAATAATGTGGACATGGTTGTGGCCGTGGGAGGAGGAAGTGTGATTGACTCCGCCAAGATCATTGCCATTTGCATTGCTGATAATTCTGATGCCTGGGAGGTCATGACCGGTAAGCATAATCCCACGAGAGCAGTCCCTCTGCTTTCGGTCTTAACCCTGGCAGCCACGGGAACCGAAATGAATGCTGCAGCAGTTCTACAGAACCACAAAACCCGGGAGAAGATTGGATTGAGACATGATCTTAATTATCCTACCCACTCTTACCTCGATCCGACCTATACTCTCTCAACCCCGAGGAACTACACGGCCTATGGTATATCAGATCTTGCGGCTCATTGCCTGGAATCCTGGTTCGGAGAAGGCGAGGCTGAACTGTCCGATAAATTTGTTGTATCCATCATAAATGAAGCCATGGAATGCGGCCCGGCTCTGCTGGATGACCTGGAAAATTACAAATTAAGGGAGAGGGTGATGTGGGCAGCAACCAATGCATTGAACAATATCACGCTTTACGGCAGGGCATCGGGAGACTGGGGTGTTCATGCACTGGGGCACATTCTTTCATTTCTCTATGATACTCCGCATGGTGCAAGCCTTTCGATCATCTACCCGGCCTGGATGTATACCATGAGAAAAAGAGCAAAAGACCGGATCGAAAAATTGGGGCATGATCTTTTCGGTGTTTCCACGGTGGATGAAACTGTCAGCAAGATAAAGAATCTTTTTACCTCATTTGAAAGTCCGCTCAGCTGCATGGAAGCTGGCATTGACAAGAGTGAAAAGTCTGAGATTCTCCAGTTAATGAACAAGAACCGTTCCCAGGGAACACATTATGAACTGTCCGATGCGGAACGGGAGGAGATTCTTTCCTATGTGTTCTAAATTAAGAAAAGGGTACACCCGGCTTGGTAGTTAAGGATAAAAATTAAATCTTTGCCGATTCACCGGTACGAACGGTATTTTTAGTCAGATGTATAAAATATATTGATTGTTATGAAAAGAGCGGTTTTTACAGTTATCCTGGCGTTGACAGGGATTAGTGGTTTTGTCCTGGGTTGTACAAATTTCCTGGTAACTCCCGGTGCTTCGGTGAATGGATCATCGATGATCACCTACGCGGCAGATGCCCACTTTCTTTACGGAGAGTTATATTACCACCCGGCAGCAGATTACACCCCCGGAACCATGACGGATATTTACGAAGGAGATACCCATAAATATCTGGGCAGGATTCCCCAGGTATCTCATACTTATTCGGTTGTGGGCCTAATGAACGAACACCAGGTAGCCATTGGAGAGACCACCTACGGAGGCAGGCCGGAACTGGTCGATACCACAGGGTTAATCGATTATGTAAACCTTATGATGATGGCCCTGCAAAGATCCCGTACGGCAAGGGAAGCCGTAACAGTAATGGGCAGGCTCGTGGAAGAGTACGGCTACTACAGTTCCGGGGAATCTCTTTCCATTGCAGATCCCAACGAGGTATGGATCATGGAAATCATTGGAAAAGGGACCGAACTGGTGACAGAAGGAGGAAGGACTTACAATAAAAATAAAGGAGCGGTCTGGGTTGCTGTGAAAATACCCGATGGATATGTTTGCGGACATGCAAACCAGGCCAGGATCCGGCAGTTTCCCCTTGATGATCCTGCAAACTGTATCTACGCTCCCGACGTGATCGACTTTGCACGTGAAAAAGGGTATTACACAGGCACCGATGAAGAGTTCAGTTTTTCAGATACCTATGCACCGGTCGATTTCAGCGGCGCCCGTTTCTGTGAAGTCCGGGTCTGGTCCTTTTTCAAGGATATCAATGACGGGATGTACCAGTACTTCGATTATGTAAAAGGGGAAGACCTTGAAAACAGGATGCCCCTGTTCATCAAGCCGAATCGAAAGCTCTCGAACCGGGATATGATGAATTTCATGAGGGATCACCTGGAAGGCACTGAACTGGACATGACCAAGGATGCCGGGGCCGGTCCCTTTGGCCTTCCCTATCGCTGGCGACCATTAACCTGGGAATATAATGGCAAGACCTATATTAATGAACGGGCCACTGCCACGCAACAGACCGGTTTTTCTTTCGTGGCCGAATGCAGGCCAATAAAGCCTGACTGGCTGGGGGGAATCTTCTGGTTCGGGGTTGACGATGCGGCTGCCACCACATATGTACCCATGTATTGTGGCATGACCCGGGTACCGGAATCCTACGCAGTGGGCAACGGGGATCTGCTTACCTTTTCGGAAACATCTGCTTTCTGGACATTCAGTTTTGTATCCAACTTCTCTTACCTCCGTTACAACGTCATGATGGAAGATGTCCGCAAGGTGCAGTCAGAGCTGGAAGATCGCTACACAAAAGAGGTGAAGGAGATAGACGAAGCCGCTCTGGCTCTCAATGATGTCAATCCCACTATGGCCAGGGAGTTCGTTACCAACTATTCGGTCAAAACGGGGAATTATACTGTAAAGCGATACAAGGAGCTTGGTCAGTACCTTCTGGTAAAATACATAGACGGGAACATCAAAATAGAGGAAAACGGAGAGTTTTACAGGACCCAGTACGGGATGCCTCCCCAGACACCTCACCAGCCTGGTTATCCTGAGAAGTGGAAGGAGGCCGTTGTGAAGGATACGGGAAAGAAATTGTTGATGCCAAAAGGCGCAGGCCATTAATAACATTGTGTTGTTAATAAATCGCCTGTTTAGTTATTACTAATTGAAAATTATTTGTACTTTTGCGACCTGTTAATTCGAGGCACAGACTTATTTAAAGTATTGAATCATGGATTTAATGAAGGTTGTAGACCAGGAATTCGCTCCGGAAGCTGAATTACCGAAATTCAGTGCCGGTGACACCATAACCGTTCACTATAAGATTAAGGAAGGAAATAAGGAACGTATTCAGCAATTCAGGGGAGTTGTGATCCAGCGGCGTGGAAATGGGCATACGGAAACTTTTACAGTTCGTAAAATGTCAGGAAATATTGGCGTTGAACGGATCTTCCCCTCAGCGTCCCCTTTTATTGAAAAAATTGAGGTTAACAAGCATGGCCGTGTGAGAAGGGCCAGGATATTCTATTTCCGCGAGCTTACCGGTAAAAAGGCACGCATCAGGGAGAAGAGATTCTAGTCAACAAACACAATAATATAATCCTGAGGCTGTTTCGAAAGAAGCCGCCTTTTCTATTTAAATTTTCGCCGCCTCTTTCCTGGCCCGTTCAATAATTGTATCGGCTTTCACTTCTGCTTCTTTAACCAGGTTCTCAGACCGCGTTTCAGCCTGTTTCTTTAATTCTTCCGCAGCCTTCTTTGCACCAATCTGCTTCAGGGGATTGCTGCCTGCCTCTTTCACCAGGTTCTCACCCTGGCGCTCAGCCTCATTCACTAATTTATCCCCGGCCTTCCTGGCCTCCGCTATAATTTTCTCAGCTTCAGCTTCAGCATCAGAAATTATTTTTTCGGCCTTTTCACCTGCCTCATCCCTTACCTTTTCTTCCACCTTTTCAATCTCTTCGGTTACCTTTTCTTCAGCCACTTCTTTTACTGTTTCCACGACTGTTTTTCCACCTGATTTTAAATTCCCTGTAAGATCGGTGGTTATCCTGGGATTCCTGAATGTACCGGTTATATTTGCCTTAACCTTTACAAAATCTGACTGGGGGACCGTTAATCCTGCACCGGTTGCCAGCGCCGTAATTCCAGTCATTATTTCATTGATTCCTCCACCAAGATCGCTCCTCGCTATGTTCATATCAAGCAGGTAATCCATGGTAAGATCGATCCCATGTGAGCCCGATACAGTGATTTTTGAATCATCAAAGTTTATGTCAAAGGGATTTACAATTACGCGTCCATCGATAACTGTAAATTTCACGTCCACCTCATCCGGGGCCATCTCCCTGAATTTTTCGTTCTTGAGAAGATCACTGAGCCTTACGAAAGATTTCAGGTTATGGACCTGAAGCCCTTTTGTGAATATCCTGCCCTTTCCGTCAATGGTTCCGCAGAGGGGTGTGAAAGAAGCATCCAGCAGAGACCGAAAGGTCATTTTCACATTGGCAGTTCCTTTGCAATACCCGGCCATCGGAGCCAGTCTTTTTACCGTTACAAAGGTTTTATAGGCCTCCGGGATATCAATACCAATTATATCCAGTGCCATATCAGTTTCAGCAAACTCTCCCCTCGTATCTATGGTACCTTTCGCCTTCACATTGCCCTGGATCACATCCAGGCTCAGGTTATCGAGAAAAGCCACCCCCTCTTTCACATCCATTTTCCCCGAAATATTTTCCACCACTATCTGATCATATACCACCTTTTTCAGATCGAGCAACATGTCAAAATCGAGATTCTCAGGGATTTTTATCCGGGCGGGGACCGCCAGTGAATCGGGAGGTGCGATTTCAATCAGTGTGGTGTCATTACTCTCCCCGGTTTCCTCCTCCTGATTCTCTGCCTTTTCCCCTGCTGTTTCATCAGGTGTTTCAGTCTCCTCTTCCGGGATAAACTCATTGGCATCAAGCAGGCCGGAAGAGACATTTAATTTCCCTGACACAGTTTGGTCATCAAATACATAGGGGATAAAATTTGTCAGCTCCCCGTCCAGGTGCAGATCTGATGAGCCCAGATTCATATCCATGGTGGAAAGCTCAACCATCCTGGGATTGAAGTTCATCTCCATCCGTTCAAGTTGTACAGGGACAGGAATATCAGGTGCATTTAAAAGAACATTCTCAATCAACAGTTTCCCGTCCAGTATAACTTCCTCGAACTTTTCGTTTTCAATATAGGACATATAGGTATCCCAGCTCAGGTCCGCATCAAGCCGTCCATCGAGCTGAACCTCCTCCAGCGGGACCACATCCTGAAGTGTTGCGAAGTCAACTACTCCCTTCATTTTCCCGGCTACATGCATATCGCTGACCGGATGATCCGCCCTGAGATTGAGATCAAACGGATTTCCCCCCAGCAACATGTGAAACCGGTCCAGGTTCACCCGGGTCAGATCCATATCCGTTCCCCTGTAATCCACGTTCAGTACAATCTGTACATCAGAAACATCCTTGGGCAGATCGGGATAGGCAAAGTATCCGTCCGTCACTTTAAGGTTAAGCGTGGCATCCGGCAGAATGGTGTCTTTCATCATCCCTTTTATTGATCCGGTAAGCTCCAGGTTACCACTGGTCTTGAGGGATTCAAAATCTTTCAGATAGATGGCAGGGACCATGGAAAGCAATGTATGGAACGAAGTTTCCCTTGAAAATATCTTCAGATCCATCTCCATGGCACCGCCGTCAAGCATGGAAACCATTCCGTCGGCACCCAGTACAAGTCCGTTCAGGCCGATCTCATTCTTTTGCAATGTATAGACATTGTTGGTCATATCGGCAGCTGCTATCAGGTCCAGGCTAAATTTTCCATCCCTTATGTACCTGATCCCTCCGTACTTTGCGTTGATGCCGTTTATACCCAGTTCCAGTCCCAACTCGGTCTCATCCATGGAGAAATCACCGCTCAGTTTCATATTAAAGTCTTCCATGGAAGCTTCCAAACCCATCGCAGCGTCGTTATAGAATATACGTCCATTCCTGATGGCAAACCTTTTCAGTGTAAATCCCATGGAGGTTGCCGGTTCCTTCGTTGAAGATTCCGTCTCCCCTGCCATCTCCTGTGCGGCTTCCTGTGACTGATCCTCTATTGAGGGCTCCCCTTCCTCTGCCACTATCCCCACTCCTGTTCCTTCACCTTCATCCTCCACCTGTGCCGTAATATCCCAGTTGGCGGTACCATCTTCCAGAACGATCCCGTTTATCAGCGGATGATTCAGCAGGATGGACTTCACCTGGATATCCTTCCGTATTGCACTGAAAGGATTTACCCTGAATTCAAAACGTTCCAGTGCCACCAGGGTATCCCCATCGAAAGGTTCAAGTCCGGTCACCGATACCTGGTGCAGGTTCACACTCAGATCGGGAAAGCCCCTTAACAGAGTTAAACTGAAACGGGACCATTCCACGGTTGCATGAATATTCTGGTTAATCTGCTGTTTAACAAAATCCTCGATCCTGGACTTAAACAGGATGGGAACAGTGATCAATAAAATAAGAATGATTCCCAGGGCAATCAGCAATATTCTGAAGAATTTTTTCATGTCGACCGGTTTTAACCAAATATACATAAGGTACCTGAATTATATATAAAGAGTTTTAGAATTGTATGGTTTTGTTTAAATTTGCCACTGCCTACGGACGAGTAGCTCAACTGGATAGAGCACCTGACTACGGATCAGGAGGTTGGGGGTTCGACTCCTCTCTCGTTCACACTGAATACCAAGCAGTTATGTCGAGTAGATGTAGCTGCTTTTTTCATCTCACCAACATTTTCACCATCAATTCCGATGGTACCGGGCTGGCCCTGATCTATAATTTTGATAGGAACGGCACGGGTCCGTCAGTGGATATCAATGCTAACGGTGAAAAGGTGATCTGGTGTTGCGGATATGGAACCCGTAATACCGGTTCCTAACAGCATTACAGCTGACAGAAACCAGGAAGATGAAGGTGTTGAAATAATTGGATAAAGGATACAAAGTCCTGATTAAAAATTATTAACCAGTTTTATATTAAGACCTATTTCTGTAATTTCGTTCATAAAAAAACTGCTATGATCGGACAGGGATTTCAACCCCGAATGGCTTACAGGGCCCTAAAAGTGATCTATTATTCCCTTAATACCGGGTTGCTTCTTTTCTTTATGGTCGCGGTATTCCTCAATGATATGCAGATCCCTGGTTTCAAGGATGAGATCGATATATTAACGGTGGTCAGCATCCTTTTGCTTGGATCTATTCCAGTAGGATACATGATCTCCGGAAGAAAAATCGAGGCCATAGATCCGCTAGATACTTTCCCGAAAAAATTTGAACAATTTCAATCAGCAATGATCATTCGTTGGGCCATGATGGAGGGTACGGCGCTTTTTTCCATCGTGGGACTTATTTTGCTTGAGGATGCCAAACAGCTGGTCATTTTTATTCTCTGTATAATAGTTCTGTCACTGAATTCAGTTACCAGGGAGAAAGTGGTTCGAATGGCTAAACTGAATCGAAAGGAGGCCGACTCACTCGAATGATTTCATAATCCTGATTTAAGTTTACAAATACTGTAAACCTATTTCAGGACGAGTCACCATGCACTACGCACTGTTATGCACTATTTCAATAAGTTGGATACTTGGGTTTTGTAGGTTCGACCGATGGGGAGTTCAATATCACCCAGTAGGATCTCTTCCCTGTTAAAAGAGCTGATTTTTGTACGGTTTACAATAAACGAACGGTGAACACGAAGGAATGTATCCGGAAGTTCCTTTTCAATATGACTGATCTTTTCCTTTGACTGGACCTCCTGGCCGTTCTCCAGGTGGATCACGATATAATCTGCCAGGCTTTCGATAAAGAGCACATTATCAAACCGTATCTTTGACATCCTTCTGTTTGATCGCACATTAAAATATCCCTTATCCATTTTAGACTGTTTCTCCTCCAGTTCACGTATGGCCCGCTGGTCCACAAAATAGTGCTTTATCAGAAGGATGAATGATTTGAATAACACAATGAAATAGAGAATAACCGCCAGGGTGAACACATCAGTAACCAGGGGCCCTGCTGCATTGATCCCGAAGTAAATAATAACCAGCATAGCCACCACACTTGCCAGCAACTCCAGGCATAGCGAAACCACAATCATATAGAAGGAATAGAGGCCGAACTGAAAAAACTTCCGGGTAAACAGGTACCGGGGGACCAGGTAATAGTTGAAAAAGTAGGAGGTACCGATTACAACAGGGAGAAGCAGGGAAACATAGTAAAATGCCTCCATCCTGCCACCAAACCAGCTGGCAAATATAAAAGTGAGAGAGGTATAGACCACAATCCAGAAAATGATATGCTGGTATGTTTTCATGTTGTTTTCCAATTAAATATCGTAAAAAAAACTGTCCGGTTGACCGAATGTCGACGGACAACAGGTTTCGGACCGGATTCGACATTGCACCGTATGCCTCTCTGTTCCT
>CAZIAU010000055.1:0-10756 GCA_964536755.1 uncultured Bacteroides sp.
TACTACCGTTCTGTCGTTGATCCCGAGAACAATGATACCCTGGAGGTCTACTCAATTTATGAGGGACAGATATACGGTACACCTACCACCAGGGGTGCTTCAGGATCACTTAGCCTGTCATTGCGCAACAATCTGGAGGCAAAAGTAAGGTCAAAGGTTGACACCATCGATGAAGTGGAGAAAGTCAAATTGCTGGATAACCTGAGCTTCAGTACAAGCATGGACCTGTTTCATACAGATACCCTTACTCCGGCATGGCGACCTGTCAGCTTTAACGGAAGTACTCGCATATTTAATAATAAGCTGAATATTTCTTTCAGGGGTATTATGGATCCTTTTGGTTATGATGAATCGCGTGCACGTACCAGGGAGACTTATTTCTCACAGACCGGAAAACCCTTGCGTTTAACGTCGGCAAGTGTATCTGCAGGCTTCTCACTCAAATCCCAATCCGGAAAGAAGCAGAACGAAGAGAACGACCGGAGCGGTACGGAAGCTGAATCACAATTAAACAATCCGGATATGGGCGGCATGGACCCGATGGGAGCCGGGTATGACCCTGCTGAAGATGACTATTACGGAGGTTATGTGGACTTTGATATTCCCTGGTCTTTGCGTATTGACTACAGTTTTAGTTATACAAAACCAAAGGATGTTTCAAGGGTGGTACAGACTATAAGAGCAACCGGTGATTTTAGTCTTTCTCCAAACTGGAAGATTGGATTCAATACTGGTTATGACCTGGACAGGAAGCAGTTTACCACAACAAATTTAAGTATCTACAGGGACCTGCATTGTTGGGAAATGAGGATGTCAGTTGTTCCTTTTGGATCATATAAATCATATAATTTCCAGATAAATGCCAAGTCCAGCATACTCTCTGATCTGAAATATAACAAGAGGAAATCCTGGCAGGATAATTTTTAAACCACAACTATGAAAAAAATTATTAAAACCGGTGAAGCACCCGGTGCGGTCGGACCTTATTCACAGGCAGTAGAAATCAACGGAACTCTTTATGTATCCGGACAGATACCATTGGATCCCCTGACCGGAAAGATCGTAGAGGGGGGGATCAGGGAGCAGACCCGGCAGGTTATGGAAAATATTGGAAAGATCCTTGCTGCATCAGGATATGTATTTGAAGATGTTGTTAAGTCCACCTGTCTGCTTTCGGATATGGATAATTTCAAAGCTATGAATGAGGTCTACGCTCATTATTATCCCGAAGAACAACCTGCAAGGGCAGCTTTCGCTGTCAAAGAGTTACCCCTGGGAGTAATGATCGAAATTGAGACTATCGCGGTCAGGTAACTTATTTCCAATCGTTTATTCAGAAACGATTTCAAAGGGAATATCAACCAGTACTTCCCTGTGAAGCTTTATGGTGGCTGAATAGTTCCCGACTTCTTTTATAAGGTCATCGGTGATGGAAATATTTTTACGTTCCACCTCAAATCCCTTTTCGGTAAGTGCTTCAGCGATCTGAATCGTATTCACAGAGCCAAAGATTTTACCTTTGGTACTGGTCTTGGCACCAATAGTGAGTGATATATTCTTCAATTCTTCTGCCATCTTCAGTGCAGCTTCCTTTAATTCCTCTTCCTTATGGGCACGCTGGCGAAGATTTTCTTCATGTATCTTTTTGGCCTGTGCTGTAGCATTAATGGCAAATCCCTTAGGAATAAGGTAATTCCTGGCATATCCATCCTTAACCATGACTATGTCGTCTTTCAGCCCCAGGTTGGGCATATCCTGCTTTAAGATCACGTTCATTTCAAATTCCTCCTTTTACTTTAACATATCGGTTACGTATGGAAGCATCGCCAGGTGCCTTGATCTCTTAATGGCAACTGCAATCTTTCTCTGGTACTTCAATGAAGTTCCGGTCAGCCTTCTCGGAAGAATTTTGCCCTGTTCGTTCAGAAATTTCTTCAGGAATTCGGGATCCTTATAGTCAATATATTTTATCCGGTTCTTCCTGAAACGACAATACTTCTTTTTCTTGATCTCTACCGTTGGTGGAGTTAAATATCTGATTTCTGAATTATCTTGTGCCATTATTCTCCCTCCTGTTTTTGTTCAGTTGATTTTTGTTTTCTTTTCTTCTCACTGTAGGCAACCGCATATTTCTCCATTTTCATAGTGAGGAACCGGATGATTCGCTCATCCCTGCGGTATTCCGTTTCAAGTTTTGCAATTAAGTCGGGCTCAGCCCTGAACTCGATCAGGTGGTAAAATCCGGTGGACTTTTTCTGAATGGGATAGGCCAGTTTTTTCAGGCCCCAGTCTTCTTCATGCACGATCTCACCCTTGTTACTGGTGATCACTTTTTTGAATTTTGTAACCGCTTCCTTCATCTGACCTTCAGACAAAACGGGAGTACAAATGAAAACGGTCTCGTATTGATTCAACATGTAAAATATTTTAGTTATTAAAAAATTGACTGCAAAATTAGAAAGATTTTGAATAACAGCAAAGAAACCAGTGACTTTTATTATTCATAACTTAGTTGCTATCTTTAGTCCGGATTATGGAGAAATTCATTGTATCGGCGCGAAAATACAGACCGGCAACTTTCAATGATGTGGTTGGTCAATCGGCTATTACAGCAACCCTTAAAAATTCTATAATTAATAAACATCTCGGACACGCCTATCTTTTCAGCGGTCCGAGGGGCGTTGGCAAAACGACCTGTGCACGCATATTCGCAAAGACCATAAACTGTATGCGGATAACAGAAGGGGGAGAGGCCTGCAACGAATGCGAATCATGTCAATCTTTCAACGAAAACCGTTCTTACAGTATACATGAACTGGATGCGGCCTCCAATAACTCCGTAGATGACATCAGGACGCTTACTGAACAGGTAAGAATCCCTCCTCAGATTGGTTCCTACAGTATCTATATAATAGATGAGGTACATATGCTTTCGCAGGCTGCATTTAATGCTTTCCTGAAAACCCTGGAGGAGCCTCCGGGACATGCGGTTTTCATTCTGGCCACTACAGAAAAACATAAAATAATCCCTACTATACTGTCGCGTTGCCAGATCTTTGACTTCAACAGGATCAGTGTCGGTGATGCAGCAGGCTACCTGAAAATGATAGCCGGTAAGGAGTCGATGGAATACGAAGAGGATGCCCTCCAAATGATCGCAAACAAAGCGGATGGTGCAATGAGGGACGCCCTCTCTATTTTTGACCAGGTAGTTAGTTTTTCCGGTGAGAAAATAACTTACAAGGATGTAATTGATAATCTGAACATACTTGATTATGAATATTTTTTCAGGTTGACCGCATCACTGCTTGATGGCGATACAGCCGCCGCAATGCTTCTGTTCAACGAGATCCTTACAAAAGGTTTCGATGCCCGTAATTTTATTAATGGATACGCAGCCCACCTGCGGGACCTGATGGTATGTAAAAATCCTGAAACAGTTCAGCTATTGGAGGTTGGCGCAGGTATTAGGGAAAAATACCTCTCTCAGTCCGGTGTTGTACCACTCTCTTTCCTTTTTGAAGGCCTGGACATTTGCAATCAGGCAGATATACAATTCAGGACAAGCAGGAATCAGCGGCTCACCATAGAGCTTGCTCTGGTGAAGTTGTCCAATCTCACCGCGGAGCAAAAAAAAAAATCAATAACTGAATCATTATCCGAACCGGTACCTTCTGAAACAGCGAATGTAAACACTATATCAGACCAGGCGAAAACCGGCGTGGTGCTGAAATCCTCCATATCCATAAAAGATACCCTTCAGGCTGTTCAGGAAGGGAGTGATAACGAATCAGAACATGATGCAATTCAGGCAGATCAGGCGGATCTTCCAGTGGAGAAAGTTACCGTGGATCCTGATAGTCTGCTGAAGGCATGGAACGACTATGCTGATTCCATTGAACACAGTCTCCCGCGTATTTACAGCACACTTAAATATAACCATCCTGTGGTGAAACCTGATGGTACTGTTGCAGTTCTTCTGAACAGCGAGGCACAGCATGAAAATTTCATAAAAAATATCAAATCAGGATTGCTGGACTATATTAAAAGGGTTACAGGTTTAGAGGGATTGGAGATACAAACTGAAGTGGCTGCTGTTGAGCAGAACGGGAACAAAATATATACGGTACAGGATAAGCTTGATTACCTGATGAAAAAGAATCCTGAATTAGGACAGCTAAAAGCGAAGTTCAATCTCGATTTTGACGAATAATCACCCATGAACCTAACCGCGCAGAAAATTATTAATCATTGCGGTGAAATTCAGGCTCCCGATCCATGAATGTTGCTCTTCGGCAAATTCTGGATCACTATGAATGCCTGAGGCTGGTAAGGGGAGCCTGAATATGCGGGATTGGATAAAGTTAATCCCGGGTCTTTAATACTTTCCGGAGTGATGATGCTTGAATTTATTGGCTGGACCGAAGCCGCAGAACTAATTGTTGAAGGACTTCAGAGATCCATCCTGCGAAAGAATGTGACTTATGATCTTGCCCGGTTGATGGATAATCCCAACGAGCTGAAATGCTCTGAATTCGGCACAACAATTATAAACAATATGGTTAGTTAGTGGTTAGTAGTTAGTAGTTAGTAAGCCTAACCATTAACCAATTACCAATAACCATTAACCATTAACCAATAACACCATGTTACCAACAAAAGTAGAAGAGATTTTAAATGAACAGATCCTCAAGGAGGATTATTCTTCGCAGTTATATCTTGCGATGGCCAGTTGGTCTGAGAACCAGGGCTTTGAAGGAGTATCAAACTGGCTTTATGCCCAGTCAGAAGAAGAGCGGCTGCATATGCTGAAGCTTGTCAGGTATATCAATGAAAGAGAAGGCAGTGCTGTTATCCCGGGTATTGAAAAACCTCCTGCAGAATTTGGGAATATACCTGAAATGTTCGATAAAATTCTGGCTCATGAAAAATATATATCGGGATCCATTAATGACATCGTGGCCGTATGTATTGCCGAGAAAGATTTCACAACCCAGAACTGGGTTCAATGGTTTGTTACGGAGCAGATTGAAGAGGAATCATCGGTGAAAGCCATCATTGACAAGTTAAATCTTCTGGGTAATAAAAATCTCTATATGTTCGATCGCGACATTATGTCCATGCGCGGAGCCGGGGGATCAGACGAGACCTGACTATAGAGTATCAGATCTGACACAGTTATTTTAAAGTTATTGACTTTTATAAGAAATAGCCGGATTCATTTCCCGGCTATTTCTGTTTTACTGCCATTTTCACATGATATTGGTACTGGTATGGTATTTGAAAGGAAAGATAAAGACAAATAAAATAGGTAAATTTGTCTTTTCTCGGGTAATTGAAAAATCATTTTAACACATAGTATAATGGATGTTAGCAAGATAATAGGAAAGTTCGTTGGTAATAAGGCTGACAGGGATATGAGGGAGGTGGCTCCCTTTGTGGGAAAGATAAGGGCTTCATATGAAACACTGCAGGTTTTATCTAACGATGAATTACGTGAACGTTCCGCGGCTCTTAAGCAAAAGGTTACAGACTATGTGGCAGAGGAAAAAGAAAATCTTGAAGCTCTTAAAGCAAAAGCAGAATCTCCGGATGTTAATGTTACAGAGAAAGAATTCATCTACAGTGAGATCGACAAGTTAGATGAACAGATAGATGAGAAATTTGAGGTAGTATTGAATGAGATCCTTCCGGAAGCTTTTGCGGTCATTAAAGAAACTGCCAGGCGTTTTAATGATAATGAGGAGATGGAGGTTTCTGCAAAGGATTTTGACAGGACACTGGCAGCTTCCCGGGATTCAGTTGAGATAAATGGTGATAAGGCAATCTGGCAAAACAGGTGGATGGCCGGAGGAAATGAGATAACCTGGGATATGGTCCACTATGACGTACAGCTTATAGGTGGCGTGGCCCTTCACAGCGGTAAAATTGCCGAAATGGCAACCGGTGAAGGAAAGACGCTGGTGGCCACGCTTCCCGTTTTTTTGAATGCTCTGACAGGAAAAGGAGTTCATGTGGTAACTGTGAATGATTATCTTGCCAAACGTGACTCTGAGTGGATGGGACCCATCTATGAATTTCATGGCCTCACAGTTGACTGTATCGATAAACACCAGCCAAATTCAGAAGCCAGAAGGAAGGCATACAACTGCGACATCACATTTGGTACCAATAATGAATTTGGATTTGATTACCTCCGTGACAACATGGCCCATACACCGGGGGAGCTGGTTCAGAGAAAACATAACTATGCCATCGTGGATGAAGTGGACTCAGTGCTGGTTGATGATGCAAGAACGCCCTTAATTATTTCCGGTCCTATTCCCAAGGGAGACAAACAGGAATTCATTGAATATCAGCCGAAAGTCGAAAAACTGGTCAGTGTGCAGAGGCAGCTGGTCAACAATATATTTACAGAGGCGCGGAAATTGCTCGCAGAGGGAGACACTGAAAAGGGGGGATTCAAACTTCTGCAGGCCCATAAGGGGTTACCGAAATATAAACCCCTGATAAAATTATTGAGTGAGGAAGGAAACAAAGCCCTGTTACTGAAGACAGAGAACCATTATATGCAGGAGCAATCCAAAAACATGCACCTGGTTACCGACGATCTCTTTTTTATCATTGAGGAGAAACTCAACTCGGTGGAATTAACCGAGAAGGGTATTGATATGATTACCGGTTCTTCGGATGATCCTGATTTCTTCATTCTTCCGGATATTGGCAGTGAAATTGCCGAGATTGAGAAATCCGATAAGAGCGATAAAAAGAAACTGGAGATCAAGGATAAGCTGCTGCAGGACTATGCCGTTAAGTCTGAAAGGATACATACAGTAAATCAGCTTCTTAAGGCATATGCCATGTTTGAGAGGGAGGTTGAATATGTTGTAATTGATAATAAGGTGAAGATTGTCGACGAGCAGACCGGAAGGATCATGGAGGGGAGAAGGTACAGTGACGGATTGCACCAGGCCATTGAAGCCAAGGAGAATGTGAAAGTGGAAGCCGCTACGCAGACATGGGCTACTATAACACTTCAGAATTATTTCAGGATGTATCATAAGCTGGCCGGAATGACAGGTACCGCTGAAACCGAAGCCGGTGAATTCTGGGATATTTATAAACTCGATGTGATGGTGATCCCCACCAACCGTCCTGTCGTGAGGGATGACAGGGAAGACCTTGTTTTTAAGACCAAACGCGAGAAATATAATGCAGTAATTGATGAACTGGTAAGACTTAACAAGGAAGGCCGGCCCGCCCTGGTTGGAACAACCACGGTTGAAGTATCGGAATTATTGTCTAAAATGCTTAAAATCAGAAAGATTAATCATAACGTACTGAATGCAAAACTTCATCAGCGTGAGGCAGATGTTGTTGCACAGGCAGGTCAGGCAGGGACTGTGACCATTGCAACAAATATGGCCGGACGGGGTACCGATATAAAGCTTTCCGGCCAGGTCAGGAAAGCAGGCGGATTGGCCATAATCGGCACCGAACGGCATGAGTCGAGAAGAGTGGACCGTCAGCTGAGGGGACGTTCGGGCAGACAGGGAGATCCGGGTTCCTCACAATTTTATGTTTCGCTGGAAGATGATCTTATGAGATTATTCGGATCGGAGCGAATAGCCGGAATGATGGACAAACTCGGGCTTAAGGAAGGAGAAGTGATCCAGCACTCAATGATAACAAAATCAATAGAACGTGCCCAGAAAAAAGTGGAGGAAAATAACTTCGGAATAAGGAAGAATCTGCTCGAATACGACGACGTCATGAATTCCCAGAGGGAAGTGATCTACAAACGGAGAAAACACGCACTCTTCGGTGAACGGATTGGTCTTGATATTGCCAATATGATGTTCGATGTTACCGAAAGTATTGTGAATGAATCACATCAAAGTGGTGATTTTGATGGATTTAAACTTGACCTGATCAGATATCTTTCTATCGAATCACCCGTATCACAGGATGAGTTTAAAAGCATGAACAGCCAGGAGCTGGTGGAATCCATACATGAAATACTCCTTGAAACATATATTCGCAAGCAGGAGAGCATTTCAGATCAGGCAATGCCTGTAATAAACCAGGTATATGAACATCAGCGACAGGTGTATGAGAATATTGTTGTCCCGGTATCAGATGGTGCCAGAGTATTCCAGGTCCTGGCCAATCTTGCAAAATGTTATGAATCGAAAGGGAAGGAACTTGTAAGGTCTTATGAGAAAAGCATTATTCTTGCAACCATTGACCAGTCATGGCAGGAGCATTTGCGTGAACTGGACGACCTGAGACAATCGGTCAGGAATGCCCAGTATGAACAAAAAGATCCCCTCTTGATCTATAAGTTTGAGGCATTTGAACTCTTCTCAGCAATGATCGATAAAATTAACAGGGACGTGGTATCCACTCTAATGAAGGCTCATATTCCGCTGCGCGATCCGGAAAGTGTAAAACGTGCCGAGGCACCTAAGAAAATGGATCTCAGTAAATTCGAAGCGAACAAGGATGAGATGCCAAGGTATAACGATCCTTCGGGAGCGAGCCGGGGCAAAGATGGACGAATCCAGGCACAACAACCGGTAAGAGTCGAAAAAAAGGTGGGCCGTAATGATCCCTGTCCCTGCGGCAGTGGCAAGAAATATAAAAATTGTCACGGCCGTCCCGGTGCCTCCGGTTAGGGATTAATTCGTATCATCCTGTCAAGTTCACCGATCTCCTTGTAAAGCCTTTCTGTAACAGGGATCAGAGGCAATCTCAGTACATTATCAATCCATCCCTGGATCGCCATGGATGCTTTAACACCGGCAGGATTACCTTCCTTAAATATGGCTTTCATCATGGGAAGAAGCCTGTAATGCAATTCACGGGCTTTGTCAAGGGCCCCGTCAAGTGCAGCAGCTACCATCGAGGAAAATATCCCCGGATATGCATTCCCGACAACACTGATAACTCCGGCCCCTCCTGCCGATATAACAGGAAGGGAGATGGAATCATCACCCGATACAACTAGAAAATCAGCCGGTTTGTCCCGTATGATTTCCATAATCTGCTGGAAGTCTCCCGAGGCTTCCTTTATTGCAATAATCCTGTCCTGGAAATCATGTGCAAGTCTCAGGGTGGTTTCAGCTGAAATATTAGAACCTGTTCTTCCGGGAACATTATAAAGTATAACCGGCAACTCGGCGGCCGACGCAATCGCAGAAAAATGCTGGTATATTCCTTCCTGTGAAGGTTTGTTGTAATAAGGGGTTACGCTTAAAAAGCCATTCACTCCCTCCAGGTCAGCCGACTTAACCGATTCTATAACGCTCCTGGTATCATTTCCCCCGGCTCCTATAATCAAAGGGATACGACCCCCACATGCATCCACCACACAGCGGATCACATCCGACTTCTCACCCGATGATAGGGTAGGGGTTTCGGCAGTTGTTCCCAGAACAACAAGGTAATTGATCCCATTGTTAATCAATCTGTCCGTATGTATCGTAAGCCGGTCAAAGTCAATTTCCCCGGCCTGGTTGAATGAAGTAATCATTGCTACTCCTGTGCCCCTGAATTGATTCGATAATGCCATATTCTATTTAGCTGAATTTAAGATGGATACATAATGTTTAATTTGGTCTGCCAGGTAACCGATATCATTTCTTTCTGTAAGGTTAATCATCAGGTCATAATCATTTTCTCTTTCAGTAAAACAACCTACTTTAAACCTGGCCGAGGATAACTGGACCAGGAACTGAAGTTCAAGGGGTACATCGAGGGTAAAATCAATCAGGAGATCAGGATCTTTCGAAAAAAATGCCTCTACTGCTTCACCTGCTGGTTTCATATACCATGTAAGATCATTTCGGGTAATGAAAGAATAATTTTTTCGGAAAAGCATTTCCTGCGGGATCTCCTTTTGCTGTACAAACCCAAAAGCCGAGCACCGAATACCCTTTTGCTCAGTGAATTTCCTGAATTCATCAATTACCGAAAAAGCATCAGTCTCAGCTGTATCAAATAGCAATACGGCCGATACTGCGGTTTCAAAATTATGAACACGAATCTCGCGCTCAAAATTTCTCTTTTTCCTTTTCAGAACCCTCTGGCCAATGTTCTCTCTGAGCTTCGTCATATTATACTGTAAAAATACAATTATTAATTATTGTATATCAGGAAATCATGGATAAGAATTCATCCTCGTTGATTAAAGGGATGTCCAGACGGACAGCCTTTTCATATTTGCTTGGTCCCATATTCTCACCTGCAATAATAAAATCCGTTTTCGAGCTTATCGATCCCGAATTACGTCCACCGTTTTGTTCAATAATTTTTTTCAGTTCATCTCTTGAAAATCTTGAAAATGTTCCTGAGATCACTATAGACTTTCCCTCAAGCCGGTTGTTGTCAGCTGCCTTCTTTCCTTCGGTTTCAAATTGCAGGCCATATTCCTTCAGACGGCCGACCATGTCCATGTTTTCAGGATCTGAAAAATATGAAATAACCGACTCAGCAATCCGTTCCCCTATCTCATCAACCTGTTCAAGACTTTGTCTGTCGGCAGAGATCAGGTTATCAATGTTTTTAAATTCCTGAGCCAGTGTGTTTGCAACCGTTTCCCCCACATACCTTATTCCCAGGGCATAGAGGACTCTTGAAAACGGGGTTTGCTTTGAGTTCTCTATGCTTTGTTTCAGGTTGCTGGCTGATTTCTCCCCAAATCCCTTCATTCCGGCAATTTCTTTATAGTCCAGGGTATAAAGATCTGCAACAT
>CAZIAU010000056.1:0-10736 GCA_964536755.1 uncultured Bacteroides sp.
AAAACCGTTGAATCATTTAAAATATGCGTTGGCTTCTTAATAGCACAACGGGTTATATATTGTATATATAGCCAATGGGTGATATATTTTTCACAAAATGGTCGGACAAAAAATGGAAGCGCATAGAAAAACACTAAATTCGCAATATGCCCAAGAAAAATAGATTCCGTATTACGATACTGGCTTTCATTCTGGTGATTCCTGTACACCCCTGTTTTGTTTCTGCACAGTCAGTGAACAGGCCAAATATTGTTGTTATCCTGACCGACGACCAGGGTTATGCTGACATCAGTTTTAATCCGTTTCATCCATCTGAAGTATATACACCGAATATGGATTCTCTGGCCAGGGAAGGGATCTTCTTTTCCCAGGCTTATACCTCAGGTAATACATGTTCACCGACGAGGGCCGGCCTGATGACCGGGCGTTATCAGCACCGTGCGGGCATTTATGATTCAGGGGAGGGAGGTTCGGGGCTTCCCCTGGACGAGACCATATTCCCGCAATTCCTGAAACCCGAAGGTTATGTTTGCGGCGCATTCGGGAAGTGGCACCTGGGGCTCACTCCCGAGTATAACCCGGTTTCCAGGGGATTCGATGAGTTCTACGGTTTCATGGGACGCGGAGCTCATGATTATTATGACCTGGACAACCCTGAATCACCTCTTTACCGGGGATTGAACGTCATATCGGATGAAGGCTACCTGACCAACCTGCTGACCGGGGAAGCCATCGATTTTATAAAACGGCACAAGGAAGAGCCCTTCTTTTGTTATCTGGCATACAATGCGGTGCATAGCCCGGCCCAGGCTCCGGAAGAGGATATTGCCGATTTTAATACTGGCGATCCCACAAGAGACATTCTGATGGCCATGCTCAGGCACCTCGACCGTGGTGTCGGGGAGGTGGTCAGGACACTGAAAGATGAGGGCCTGTGGGAAAACACCCTTCTGATTTTCCTCACTGACAATGGGGGAGCAGCAGCCATGAGCGCCAATAATTCCCCGTTGAGAGATTTTAAGCAAACTAACTGGGAAGGAGGGATCCGCACTCCGTTCGTAGTGAGCTGGCCTGCTCAATATGAGGGGGGACGGGTAATCGAAACTCCTGTCATATCGCTGGACATACTGCCGACGGTGCTGGATGCGGTGGGAGTGGAAGAGCCCGGGGATAAACCGTTTGATGGGAAAAGTATCCTTCCTTTGCTCGCAGGTGATCCCGGCACACATCATAAAATGCTTTTCTGGTCCGAGGGGGGCGAAGAGGGAGAATGGGCTGTGCGTTACGGGAAATGGAAACTGGTGGCGGTTAAGGACGATCTTGAATTATTTGACCTGGATGCCGATATTTCTGAAACAACAAACCTGGCTGCCTCCTACCCGGATACCATGGAAATGATGATCATCGCATTTGAAGAGTGGCTGGATGAGATGGCGGAACCCAAAGAGATTTCAAGCAAGCGGTGGGCTCCCGACATATCCCCCGGACAGCTGATGACTCTTTACAATGGATTATACTATAATGGCGAAACCCAGGACCTGGGCCGGGAGGGCATATATAATTCGAATTCCCTGGCGGGTGTTGGAAATGACCTGACAAGATCCGTGGTACTGGCAGAGGGTTACGATGCCATGGTTTTCAGTGAGGACAGCCTGGCAGGTGATGATCTGTTGTGCAGATCGGGCGTCCCCTATCTTGGTACTTTGGATAAAAATCTTTCTTCACTGGTTCTTTACCAGGAGGGGAACCTGGAGATGCGTTATATCGATATATCGGCCTCCCTGTCGCCCGAAACCGCTTCAAATACTATGGATGGTGATATCAGCACCTACTGGGAGGCAGCCCAGAAGGGATCCTGGATCATGTATAGCCTTTGCAGGGAGATTAACCTGGAAGGGATATGGATCGCTTTCAAACGGGGGCATTTGCGGGTAGCCTACTTTGATGTGGATGTGTCCGCCGACGGCATCAACTGGACTCCCGTCATAACAGGTGGGGAAAGCTGCGGAACCCAGACTACCCCTGAACTTTTCAGTTTCCCGGAAGTGAGGGCAAAATATATCCGGATTACAGGATATGGAAATTCCGACAATTCACAGAACCACTATACGGAAGTTGAGTTTGTTTACGGAGAAGAGGTGGTTCCTGAACACCATTATGAAGCTGAAGAATTCAACCGGGCAGGCGGCATAATGAAAATCATTTCAGACGACTGCCAGGGATTGCTTGCCATTGAAACGCTGGAGGGATCCTATGCAGATTATGACATTTCCCTGGAATCGGCAGGTGCCTATGCAATGGATGTTCGCATGAAGGTTCTGCAGCCGGGAAATCTTGAGATAAAAGTTGATAATACCACCGTTGGGGTCATAACCGCAGATGCTGGATTGGCAGATGGTAACTGGAGAACTGTCTCCGGGAGGGCGGATCTGCCGGACGGGGATTTTATCCTGTCTATTCTCTGCAAAGGAACAGGACAGGAGCCCCGGTTTGAGATCAACTGGTTCGAGCTAAACCTGTCTGAACTTTTAGAAAAAATTGAGGTTGAAAAAAAATCCGGGATAATCCTTTTTCCCAATCCCTGCTCCGAGGAGATCAGGGTCTCTTACGGAACAGTCATAGAGGGGATCACTATATTGGACTCCGGAGGCAGAGTTGTTGTCGAACAAAAAATCAATGGAGAATCCGCGAGTATCCCGACATCGAACCTCAGATCAGGAATTTATTTCTTGCAGGTGCGGAGCAGGGGGAGGAACCAGTACATGAAATTTATTAAATCCTGATTGATGCGTTGTAATAAAATCATTAAGAATACAAGAAATGAAAGCATTATGTTATAAAGGATTTGTAAGGAGGAGCCTGAAGATACTGGCCCTGTTTACGGGGATCCTTATCATGGGAAACATAAGTGGCTGCAATTCAAAGGAGGAACTTCCGAACATTGTCATCATACTGGTTGACGATATGGGCTATGGAGATCCGGGTAGCTATAATCCCCGGTCAAAGATCCCGACACCAACTATTGATCTGATCGCGGGAGAGGGGATGCGATTTACGGATGCTCATGCCTCGGGGCCTCTTTGTCACCTGTCCCGTTACGGACTGATGACCGGGCAGTTTCCCTTCAGGACCGATGTTTCTGTCTGGCCCAAGAAATCTGTCATAAAAGAAGGTCAGGTTACCATTGCATCACTCTTGAAAACCCGGGGATACCATACTGCCATGGTAGGGAAATGGCACCTTGGATTTCATGAGAACGGTTATGAGAATCCTCTTCCCGGCGGACCAGTGGATCGTGGATTTGACAGCTTCTTCGGGATACGGGCGTCAACTGATATCCCGCCCTATTTTTACATAGAGGATAACCATGCAGTAGTTCCCCCGACGGATCAGATAGAAGCCAGCTCATCGGAGGGATGGTCTCCCATACAGGGCAGGTTCTGGAGAGCAGGTGGCATTGCACCGGGATTGGAACTCAGTGATGTGCTTCCCCGATTTACAAAGGAAGCCATTAAGATTATAGAAGACCACCCGGGCAATAGTGCATTTAAGGATCAGCCGCTAATGCTTTACCTTGCCTACCCGGCACCTCATACGCCCTGGTTGCCATCACCGGAGTTTGACGGGAAAAGTGGTGCGGGGATGTATGGAGATTTCCTGATGATGGTTGATGCACAGATCGGAATGGTTCTGGATGCCCTGGATCAGGCGGGGATGTCTGATAATACGCTGCTCATTTTTTCATCCGATAATGGTCCGGTCTGGTATGATGTGGATGAAGAAAGGTTCGGCCACGATGCGTCCGGGGGATTGCGGGGCATGAAAGCCGACGCATGGGAGGCAGGTCACAGGATGCCTTTCATAGTCCGCTGGCCCGGTAAGGTTGAAAAAGGATCGGTCAGCCATCAGACGATCTGTTTTACCGATGTCCTGGCCACCCTGGCGGATGTGACAGCTTCAGATCTGCCGGATGGTGCCGGTCCTGATTCTTATAGTTTTCTTCCTGTGCTGACAGGAGAACAACCGGATGACCGGGCCATAAGGCCTCCTGTTGTGATGCAGTCGGGTAACGGGTCAATGATGATCAGGTCGGGGGAGTGGAAACTGATCGATCAACTGGGTTCCGGGGGATTTTCGAAGCCAGGCTATATCAAACCCGGACCGGATGACCCACCAGGCCAGCTTTACAACCTGGCAGATGATCCCGGAGAGACCAGCAATATTTATCAGGATAATCCTGAGATTGTTGCCAGGTTAACCGCAGAAATGAGAGATATCAGGGGAATCGAGAAGAAAAAAGTGGTCTATGTGAATTCATACCACTCGGGACACCCGCCAAGTGACGAGGTTACGGCGGGGGTAATTGAAACCCTGCCTGCTGACAGTTTCCAGGTATATTCATACTTCATGGATTCCAAGCGAAATTCTTCACAGGAATTCATTGAACATCGTGCCGCAGAATTATTCGATTCTATCACAGAGATTGAACCGGACATACTGATTGTATCGGATGATAATGCTGTAAAATATCTTGTAAAACCATATTTAAATGACAAAAATCTGCCGGTAATTTTCTGCGGAGTTAACTGGTCCGCCGACCAGTACGGACTTAATTCCAATCATATTACAGGGATAATTGAAGTGCTTCCGGTTGCAGATTTATTACGTGCCATAAAGTCTTATTACCCATCGATGAATAAGTTGCTGGTGCTTAATGAAAACACGACCACTTCCCGTAAAACCAGACCAATACTGGATACTCTTTGTGCAAACATGGGATTCTCTGTCACCCAGGAACTGGTGGATGATTTCAGCAGCTGGAAGGCACTGTTTATTGATGCAAACCGGAACTTTGATCTGATCTATCTCCAGACTATGGGAGGAATCAAGAACTGGGATCATGATGAAGCACTTGAAGTAATTGAAAAGAACATAAAGATACCGCTGGTCACCTGTGAAGACTTTATGATGCCATATTCTGTCTTCGGGCTGACCCAGGTTTCAAGGGAGCAGGGAGAATGGGCAGCAGAAACAGCAAAAAAGATACTGAGTGGAACAATACCGGCCGATATACCTGTCTCCCGGAATCAGTTATCCATGGTCTGGATAAATAAAGCTCTGGCTGAAAAAATAAAATTCGAACCCGATTCATCTCTGATTAGAAAAGCGAATATTGTTGAATATTAACGAAATACTAAATAAAATATTTACCATGAAAAATAAATTATTTGTTCGCCCGGGAATAATATTGATTTCATTTCTGGTCATATTTCCGGTCATTCTGATGGCACAGGCCAAAAATCCGCCGAATATCGTGGTTATCCTGACGGATGACCAGGGATATGCCGATATAAGTTATAATCCCCTTCATCCTCCTGAGGTTTACACACCCAATATGGATGCCCTGGCACGTGAAGGAGTATTCTTTACACAGGGCTATATTTCGGGAAATGTCTGCTCACCCACCCGGGCAGGATTGATGCTGGGTAAGTATCAGCAGAGGGTTGGTGTTTATACAGCCGGGGAAGGGGGTTCAGGATTCAGCCTGGATGAAAAGATATTCCCAAAGTATTTCCAGGAAGCAGGATATGTTTCAGGGGCGTTCGGTAAATGGCACCTGGGGCTGACGCTCCCCTATAATCCGGTCAACAGGGGCTTTGATGAGTTTTACGGTTTTATGGGACGGGGTGCACATGACTACTACCGGCTTAATAATCCTGAAAGTCCGATGTACAGGAACCTGGAGGTTATCGGGGATACCGGCTACCTGACAAACAGGTTGACGGAGGAAGCAGTGGATTTTATTGAGCGGCATGGATCTGAGACTTTTTTCCTTTACCTTGCCTACAATGCGGTCCATTTCCCCAAACAGGCACCGCCTGAAGACATAAGGAAATTTGATACGGGTGACCCTGACAGGGATATCCTTATGGCCATGTTACTTCATCTTGATAATGGCGTTGGTAAAGTGGTTGAGACCCTGAAGAAAGAGGGAGTATGGGACAATACCCTGTTGTTTTTCCTGACTGATAACGGAGGCGCAAAAAACATGCATGCCGTGAACACACCTCTCAGAGCATGGAAACAGTGGAATTATGAGGGAGGAATACGTACTCCGTTTATAGTTTCCTGGCCTGCGAGGTTTAAAGGGGGGAGGGAGATTAACACCCCGGTTATTTCACTCGATATCCTGCCGACTGCTCTTGACGCAGCAGGAATTAAGGTCCCGGAGGATAAGATCTTTGACGGAATAAGTTTACTTCCCCTCCTGGAATCGAAAACCACTCTCCATCATGAACACCTGTTCTGGAGTGAAGGTGGGGGAACAGGCGAGTGGGCTGTCAGGTCGGGTGACTGGAAACTGAATGTAATCAAGGATAAAATAGAACTTTTTGACCTTAAGAACGATATTTCAGAAACGAAGGATCTGTCAGGTCAATACCCCGAGAAAGTAAAGGAACTGACAGCACTTTATGACGAATGGCTGGATCAAATGGCTGAACCTATGCAGGAGCCCGGAAAGCGGTGGCACCCAAAATAGCATTACAGGTCCGTATAATGATTATTCGAACAGTTCCAAATTTCTTCGACCATGAAAAATTTCTTTTATTTACCGGCACTACTCCTCGTATTAATTTTCGGTTGTCAGAACCGGAGCAACAAAGAAACAATCCGGCCCAACGTGTTAATCATCCTTACGGATGACATGGGATACGGTGATATATCGTGCTACAGCTCCAGGGCTGCGGAGACACCCAATATTGACAGACTGGCTGAAGAGGGCGTTCTTTGTACGGACTTCTATGTCCCTACCCCTTACTGCGCACCTTCCAGGGCGACACTGCTCACGGGGAGGTTTCCCCTGCGAAACGGTATCATCCGCAATCCTACGCCTGACAAAGGGATAGACGATGTCGGTATCAGTGACGATGAGGTCCTGCTGGGGGAGTTGTTCCAGGAGGCAGGTTACAGGACCAAATTAGTCGGCAAATGGCACCTGGGACATAAGCCGCAGTTTTTCCCTGTAAAACACGGTTTTGATGAATATTACGGGATCCTCTATTCCAATGATATGAGACCTGTCCAGCTAATTGAAAATATGGATACGGTTGAATACCCGGTGGATCAGACCCTTCTGACCCAGAAGTATACTTCTGAAGCTATCGACTTCATCAGGGAAAGAAACGGAACCCCTTTTTTCCTGCACCTGTGCCACGCTATGCCGCATAAGCCGCTTGCCGCCTCTCCGGAATTCTATACGCCGGAAACCAGGGATGACCTCTATCTTGATGTTATCAGGGAACTGGACTGGTCCACCGGAGAGATTATTAAAACCCTTGGTGAACTGGGGATCCTGGAAAATACTATTATAGTCTTCATGTCAGATAACGGGGCCTCATACGGAGGGAATAATCTGCCACTGAAAGGAAAGAAACATAACAACTGGGAGGGTGGAGTACGTGTGCCGTTCATCATAAGGTATCCTGAAATACTGCCTTCGGGAAAAGTGGTCAGAACGCCATGCTGGTCCCCCGATGTCTTTCCAACACTGCTATCTCTGACCGGAATAGAAATACCGGAAGGGCTATATCTGGATGGAGAGAAAATTGTGGATATCCTGAAAGGGGAACGAACCGATCACCCGGCCATATTCACCATGAAGGGTGATAAAATAAGGGCCGTAAGGAAAGATGAATGGAAACTGTTTGTGGAGAAACCAGAATTCTATAAGCCCGTTGACCTGACCAACTGGGTGGATTGGCGGGCACCCGATGGTAAAACAATTATTGCTCCTTTTGAACAGGCAAATCCATCTCAATACCCGGGAATTAAACCTGAACCGATGGAGGGAGAAAATTTTCTTTTCAACATGGAAGATGATATTAGTGAAATGGTCAATAGATGGGATGAAAATCCTGAGGTTGTATCTGCTCTTGAGGAAGAGTACGAAAGATTCGTTTCATCACTGGATTGAATGAAATAGAATTAACTTTTCCATTGTTTCACCAATTCCCTTTCACCTCCATATTCAAAGAAAGGGACAGCAAATCCGCATGATGTCTGGACAAGGTCGATGCTCAATTGGAAGATTTGTCTTGCCCCTGCATATTCATCAAACAGATGGAGTAGTTCTGCCCACTGGCTATCTCCATGGTGTATGACAGCAGCTTGCCCGTAAAGGCGCAGGATTAAGGGCTTTTTTGTGAATGAACAGAACATTAACGTCATTCTCCCGTTTTCCTGAATGTGAATAGCAGTTTCATTTCCACTCCCTTCAAGATTAAGCCAGGTAACTTGATTTTGACTGATTACCTTCAGAGTATCCATGCCCTTGGGTGAAACGTTTACCCTGCCTTCGGCAGCGGCTGTGGCAACAAAGAAAAGGTGCTGTTGCCTGATAAACTCGATATGTTCTTCTTCGAGAAAGTTGAATCGTTGTGCCATAATTGATCATACCGTTAAATGTAAAGCATACGGATGTATTGTCACAGCTGGTGTAAATATACGACATTTACTTCTCTTGCGTGAAAGCTTAAATTGTCCTTATTTACGAGAGTGAATTATATTTGTTGTAGAAAGGCCGGTTTATGGATGATAAGATATTTCTGGGTAATGAAAAGCTTAAAGCCGTTGATATTAATACTCATCGACCGGGTGTTAATATCAGTGTGGACTTCATGCACATTTACAGTTTTAGTCCTTCGGAGGAGTTCTCGGTCCATGCCCATGAGAATATCGAGTTTCACTATATCGCCGAGGGCGAAGGGGAAGTTGGCTTTTTAAAAAATGGTGCAAATTCCCGGAATATGGTTCAGTTACCGGCCCTGGTAAAGAGCCATAAAAAACCATTGCTCAAAGAATATCATTTACTTCCTGGTGCAACCGGGACCAATGATTTTGTAATATTCAAATTAAAAAAGGGCGATGCCTTCCTGAATCCACCGGGACAATTTTGCTGGCAAAGATCCTCACAGGATTCACCTCTGGTGGAATATGCCCTGAGGTTTTCTTTCGAGGAGGTACCTGACAATGATTCCGCGGGAAAATATTTCAGGAAAGAAAACTCGATCATCAACAGACTGTTGAACCAGGATGTTATACAGGTTACTGAAGGGAACGATGAAGTAAGAAGGATCTTCGAGTCTGTATTTCTGGAGGCCTATATGGAGATGCCGGGTTATATTTCAAAGGTCAAGAACGAGATTTACAACCTGATCATAGTGATAGCCAGGAGTATTTGGAACAAGCGCCGGTTAAAATACTTCGTACCCGGAGTGGACATTGATCAAAGAAGGTTAAAGCTCATTGAAGATTACATTAACGCTAATCTGAGCACGACTATTAAAATAGAGGATCTTGCAAGAAATGTATATATGAGCGAAAGAAGCCTCTCGAGATTTGTAAAAGTCAAAAAAGGCGTTTCTGTTCATAAATATATTATCCAGAACAGAGTTAATAAAGCTGTGCAGTATCTGTCCAACAGTTCGGCAACCCTGGCTGAGATTGCTGTAATGACAGGTTTTTCTTCTGCTTATCATCTCAGCAGTACCATTAAGAAATATATAGGAAAAAATCCTTCAGAATTGTAGTATTTGGCAGGATTATATAAATATGCAATAGTTCTAATTTCTTAGGTTTACAATATAGCAGACAAATGAAATGAAGAGTATATTTTACGATATGCTGGTGGTTTTCCTCTATTTCGTGGTCATACTGATAGCAGGTTTTCTGGTGAGCAAAAAGCACCGCGGGGACAGTGCAAGTGATTTTTTAACCGGCGGACATACATTAAACTGGGTGAGGACAGGACTGACACTGATCGCCATGTCCATCGATACGGGAATTATGGGCGTTGCGGGTATCGGATTTGTATGGGGACTGGCCATTCAGCCCAATGCTTTGAACCTGTGGGTATCTGCCCCCCTGGCAGCCATGTTCCTGATCCCCATCTACTGGAGATCGAAAATCGTTACCACGCCCGAATTACTGGAAAAACGATTCAACGTATACAGCCGGTCCCTTTTCTCCGGGCTAATGACTCTCTACAACGTAATCGTACTCGGGACCTCTATCTACCTGGGAGGACTCATTCTGCAAACCATATTTGGCTGGAACCTGTTTATGTCGTGTACGGTAATAATGTCAATTGTCGGGGTTTATGTGATGATAGGCGGAATGAAAACGGTACTCGCCATCAACATATACCAGGCAGTGTTTATCACACTGACCCTGATGAGCGTGGGATTGATGTGCATTTTTAAGGTAGGCGGCTTATCAGCAATCATCAATACTCCTCTGGAAAGTGAGTCAGGAGGCTCCCTTGCAAGTTCAATGTTCCCTTTCGACCTGAGCCTGAAATCCCAGATGTGGTATGCAATGCCATCGGGGATAATATGGGGAGCAATGGCGGGCACGGCATGGATCGCATGCAATTTTGGAATGGTTCAGCGGCTTCTTGCTGCGAAAGATGAAATTAATGCTCAGAAGGCGATCCTGTTTACCGGAGCCGGTCATGTATTTACATTCTTTTTTGCATATGCCGTGGGTGTCAGCATCAAGATATTGCAACCGGAACTTGCAAAGGCAGATGAATCATACATATATGCGATCCTGAATTTTTTTCCTGTAGGGATACGTGGTTTACTGATAGCGGGATTAATAGCGTCCCTGATCTCTACCATTGATGGTTTGCTGACAGCATCAGGGACCTTGATAACAAAGGATATTTTCCTGAG
>CAZIAU010000057.1:0-10688 GCA_964536755.1 uncultured Bacteroides sp.
CTGGTCTGGAACAGTATCGCAAGGGATCCTTACGAACGTTTCCAGATGGAGGAAGCCAGCGCCAGGCTTAAAGTAAAGTTTACCATCAGGTTTTAGCACCTGTTGCAGGAGTTCCATATCACCTTTGACGAACTCCTGAGAACTATTCATAGTGCATCGCAAGAGCCGGATTTATCCGGGCAGCTCTCAACGATGTGGCGGTCACCGTAACCATGGCGATAATGATTGCCAGCAGTGCAGCAGAGATAAATAAGAGAGGTTGGAAACCAATATTATAGGGGAAATCCCTCAGCCAGTCCCGCATCATGAGGTAGGCCACAGGCATGGCAATCAATATGGATATCCCCACGGCATACCCGACACTTCTGGAAATTACGGTTATGATATTGCTTTCGGTAGCTCCAAGCACCTTCCTGATGCCTATTTCTCTTATCCGTTTTTGTGAATTATAGAGCGTCAGTCCGAATAATCCGAGTGAAGCAATGAAAATGGCCAGTATGGAGAATATCATGGTTACTGCTCCGGTTCTCTTTTCCTCTGCGTAATAATGATCCAGTTCCTCATCCAGAAAGAAATACTGCAGCGGTTCATCGTCGGTAAATTCATTCCACATCTTTTTAATATGGGCCAGTCCCGCTTCAATGTTATCCTTTCCCGGTGCCAATCTGACCGTCAGGTATCCTGCCCAGTCCCAGTCAGTGGGTTTCAGGATCGCAATCTGGGCCCCGATCTCCTGTTTCAGGGACAGGAAATGATGATCTTTCATAACCCCGATAATCCTCAATTCGATGGCTTCATCATTATCCCACTGCCACATAACAGACTGGCTCAAAGGGTCCTCCAGGTTGTATTTTCGTACGGCTGATTCATTGACCAGGCAGGCAGCCGAATCGGTTGCAAACTCCCTGGAAAAGTAGCGGCTATCGGGTGTAGCCAGCCCAAAACGGAAGGTCTCCATAAAATCTTCATCCGTCCAGTAGGTAAAGAAAAGTACGCTCTCTTCAGGTGGCCTGCCCTTTATACTGTAGGCATTGTTATTGTTATATGTACCCAGGTAGGCTGTGGAGTTGGTAGCTGAAATGACAGAGAGGTGACTGGTAAGCTCCTTCTTAAAGGTCTGGATCGCCTGACCCCTGCCAAGGGGATGGATCCGCTCAAGAACAACCAGCTGTTCCTTGTCAAATCCAAGATCTTTATTGCTCATGTACCTGAATTGCCAGTAAATAACCAGAGTCCCGGCAATGATAATGATCGATATAGAAAACTGTATAATGACCAGGACATTTCTCAACCAGGTGGTCCCGTTTTTTACACTGGCGTTCCCTTTAAGGGCAAATATTGGTTTGAATGAAGCCAGTACAAATGATGGGTAACTCCCGCTGAGCAGTCCCACCAGGAGGGCCAGGATTATAAAGGAAGGTACCATATACCAGCGGAAAATATCCCTGAATTCAAGATGCAATCCCACCAGGTTATTGAATGGATTAAGCAGGACCACAACCAGTACAAGTGCAATAAACAGAGAAATAAGACTCAGGAATACACTTTCAAAAAGGAACTGCCTGACCAGCTGTTTACGATCCGAGCCCACCACTTTCCTCAGGCTTACCTCCTTTGCACGGCTCAAAGACCTTGCAGTGCTCAGGTTCATGAAGTTTATCGATGCGATGATCAGGATAAAAAAGGCTATTATACCGAAGATCACGAGGTAAGTCCGGTTCCCGATGGGGCGGAATCCTATATCGCTGGGTACCTGGATATCAGTATCCAGGTGGATCCTGAGCAGAGCCTGTGTAAAAACCCCGTATTTGCCACCGGCCTCTGTAAATTCTTCCGGGCTTATTCCCATAAATTGCTCCAGTTCGGACCTGATGTTTTCAAGTAAGGAAGCATTGATCTTCATGTCCAGCATTTCCTGATCTGTTCCGGGCCTCACCAGAATATAAGTCTGCATGTGATTGTTGAACCAGGAGGTTCTCCTGCTGGATTCATAAGTAGAATAAGAACAGATGAAATCGTAGTAGAAGTGTGATGTCCTGGGCGCATCCTCTGCAATCCCGCTCACCCTGTAAAGGGTGGAATCATTATTCATGGCTATGGATTTTCCAATAGCTTCCCCTTCCGGGAAATACTGTCTTGCTTTTGACTCGGACAAAATTATGGCGTTTGGTTCATCAAGACAGGTGGCCGGGTCCCCCTCCAGCAGGTCAATGGTGAAAACCTCAAAAAAAGTTGAGTCGGCATACATCAGATGGCCTTCCAGGTATTTATTGGACGGATCAACCCACATGAGCTGGTTATTGGCAAAATCGAATCTGCAGAAATTTTCTATTTCCGGTATCTCCTCATAAAAGGTGGGACCGAATATGGGGCTGTTCCAGGCTCCTTTGAACTCCTCCCCTGCCATTTTACCATCAAGGTACAGCCTGTAGATATCGGCTGATCTTTCATGGAACCTGTCATAGCTGGTTTCACTGATAATATAAAGAATAATAAAAATGGCGCTGGCCAGTCCTATGGCCAGCCCGGCTATGTTGATCACATTGAAAGCTATGTTCTTATTTATACTCCGGACAGTGACCCTCAGGAAATTTCTCCACATAATTTTTGTTGTTTGGATTGTATTACCAGAAACTGTGCCACTAATTGTATCATTCTGTAAATCAATTATATAATTTAATTACCCAATATATTGAATAGACCGGAGCCGAACAGGGGTGCACGGATCCGGACATTTGAAGATGTGATGGAATTTGGATACATTTGAAAATAGAAATAAAACACTTAACGATAAAATAAGATACCATGAAATCGACCACCTTATCAAGAAGAGAATTCGTAAGGCTGTCGTCTGCAGCAGCAGCAGGACTTGCGATATTGCCGGGATGCAAATTCGGACTTGACCAGTTACCTGTTCCCATGAAACGGACATTTGGAAAGATCCCCTTTGAGGTTACCACCCTTGGGCTGGGGGGTCAGGCCTCATTGCAGTGGACACCCCCCGATGTGGATCCTGTACCCATTATCCTGAAAGCTTTCAAGATAGGTGTGAATTACTTCGATACGTCAAACCTCTATCAGGAGAGTCAGCTGCATTACGGGAAGGCCTTCAGGAAACTGAACCTGATCCCCGGTGAACCCGGATATGATAAGGAACTGAGGGAATCCATTTTCTTAACTACAAAATCATGTATCAGATGGGGAAAGAAAGGTTATCCTGAACTTGAAGGAGTCAGGAACAGTACCAACGGTGATCATGGTGAGGGTGTGGTCGGAGACCTGAAAAGATCTCTTTCACAGATGTTCGGTGACGGAAAGGGCAACTATCCGGAAGGGGCCTATGTGAATATGGTCCTTTGCCATACGCTGACCACGGTGGAGGAAGTGGATGTCCTTTACAAGGGCCTGGAAACCCCGTTGAATAAAGATGAGAATTTTGGAGCACTGGTGACCCTGAGGGATTTCAGGGACGGGACCAATCTTACGGGGATGAACCCCAAAAATGAAAAACTGATACGGCATATAGGTTTCTCAGGGCACAATAATTCCCCGGCAATGATAAATATGATCCAGAGGGACCGTTACGAGATCCTGGATGCCATGCTGGTGGCCATCAATGCAAATGATAAACTTTACCTGAACCACCAGAACAATGTGATCCCGGTCGCAAAGGCCAGGAACATGGGAATAATAGCTATGAAGGTATTCGCCGACGGGGCCATGTACTCCAAGTATGCTGACTGGACCAGGGATTCGGATGGAGTGGTGAGGAGTGTCGGAACCAGTGAGTTGCCAAGTAAACCGCTTATTGAATACTCATTGACAACACCGGGGATCCATACGGCCATTATCGGGATCGGCCAGATCTCGGACGATCATCTCAAGTGCCAGCTGGTGCAGAACTTCTATTCAGCTCAGATCGCGCCGGATGGCCTGAGTGAAGAAGATAGGAAAAAGGTGGAACAGAGTACCATGAGTGTTAAAGAAGGCAGGACCAACTATTTCCAGCGTGATAAAATTGGCCTGACACCGCCCCGGAATATTAAACTCAATGGCGAAAAGGAAGTGGAAGTTACCTGGGACACATCATACGCTGATAATGCCCCGCTCTCACACTACGAGGTATACAGGGAGGAGGAAATGATCGGGAAAGTTGAACATATGCCACAAATTACAACGGAACCATTCAGTTTTAAGGATAACAGGAAAGGCTCATATTACAGGGTGGTTGCTGTTGACATGAACGGTTTGCGCGTAGATAGCGGCAAGGTGGTAATGAGCTAACCCAGGTCCCTGACCAGCAGCTCAACGTTCTGAATCCCCCGCTGCTCCATGATCAGCTCTTTGTTGATCATTACCCTGTTGATGGTCGACTGGTCGAAATATCGTATGGTAACAAGCTCAAGGCCGGTCTGGTATGCCACTTTGAATTTTGCCTCCAGATCATCAATTGCCAGCCTGACCTTCCGTTTGTCATTATTGACGATCATCAGGAAGCTGATGGCAGAGTTCTGCATCAGGTTAATCTTGATACTGTGTTTGCTCATTATCCCGAAAATCTCCTCCAGGTTATTTTCATTGATGAAGGAAAAATCATGCGGAGAGGTCCGGATCAGTACCTGGTCCATTTTAAAGATGAACGATGGCGTAAGCTTATCATAGGAGATATTACCCACAATGGTACCCCGCGCAGCCGGATCAATAAATGATTTTACATGAAGGGTAATGTTCCTGTTCTGAAGCGGCTTGATGGTTTTGGGATGGATCACACTGGTGCCATAATAAGCCAGTTCAATGGCATCAAGGTATGACAGCCGTTCCAGCAACACAGTATCATCAAAATATTTGGGATCGGCATTTAATACCCCGGGGACATCCTTCCAGATGGTCACATTTTCAGCTTTTAACATATAGGCCAGGATGGCTGCTGTATAATCAGATCCTTCCCTTCCCAGGGAAGTGGTCTGGTCGTTTATGGTGGAAGCAAGAAATCCCTGTGTGATCAGAATTCTTTCGCCGTTGAAAAGAAAATGTTCATTCACCAGACGGTCCGACAGCTCCCAATCCACTTTTGCCTCTCTCCAGTTGTTATCTGATTTAAGGGATTTTCGAATATCCATCCAGCGTGATTTGATACCCGATTCAGTCAGGAACCTGTTTATGATTGTGGTTGACAGCAACTCCCCAAAACAGATAATCTGGTCATAATCATAGTCGTAATTAAGGGTTGGTTCCCCGGTTAACTTCACGGACAGCTCCTTAAACAGATCTTCCACTTCGGTATAGACCGGATTGGATTCATCTTCGAAAAGCCCTCTAACGATCTCATAATGATACTCCTTCAGCGATTCATACTCTTTTTTCAGAAGTTTCTCTTTCTTCCCCGTATAGTGATCGATTATCCTCTCAAGGGCGTTGGTTGTCTTACCCATGGCAGAAACAACAACAACAATCTTAATTTCCTTGTAACGCTTCAGAATTGAAACAATATTCTTCACTGCGTCTGAACTTTTTACCGAAGCTCCCCCAAATTTGAATACAAGCATGCCGAATCCGTTTTAATTTGTAAATTGAGCAAAATTAGCAATAGCAGCGATTATAAAAAAGAGCATGAAGATTATTATCAGATTTGCAACGTACCAGGTTAAAGCAGAATTGTACGACACCCCGACCGGCAAGGCTGTTTTCGAGTCGTTGCCCTTCACAAGAAATGTGAGTACCTGGGGCGATGAGATCTATTTTGGCATCCCGGTAAAAGTTGATCTGGAACCAGGTGCCATTGCAGAAGTATCTTCAGGGGATCTGGCGTACTGGCCCAATATGCCGGCTTTCTGCATCTTTTTTGGAGCCACACCGGCCAGTTCAGGTGATACCCCGGTAGCAGCCAGTCCGGTGAATGTGTTCGGCAAACTCACAGAAATTGAGATTGATAAGCTTCACAACATTCCCGATGGCACCAACGTAACCATCGAAAAAGCAGGTTAAATCTGAATTTTTAAGAAACGCCCGATCCGTTCTCCTGTCTTCTCAAGCAATGTAGCAGCATTTTCAATGGCATAACTCAGATCTGACGGTTTCTCCAGTATGGGCATAATAACCTGGAATCCGCTTTCGTACAGAGTACGTGCATTATCTTCCACGGTCCCTGCCACTCCTATCACCGGCTTTCCCTGTTTCTTGGCAAGTTGAGCAACACCGAAGGGTGTTTTACCAAACCTGGTTTGTTCATCCATTTTTCCCTCACCGGTAATTACCAGGTCTGCCCGTTTTATTTTCTCATCAAGCCCTATGGCCTCTGAAATCATTTCAAACCCGTTCATCAGCCTGGCATTCAGAAATGCCATCAGACCAGCTCCCAGTCCCCCTGCGGCACCTGCTCCTGGAACTTTATCAATTTCCACTCCAAGTTGTTCCCGGATAAGATCCGCAAACTGAGCCAGGTTCCTGTCCAGCTTTCTGACCATTTCATCATCGGCCCCTTTTTGAGGTCCGTAAGTATGCGAGGCCCCCCGGGGTCCGGTCAAAGGATTGGAAACATCGCATGCTACTAAAATCTCAGTATCCTCAATATCCGCATGAAGCCCGTCCATCCAAATCCGGTCAATATCACCCAGATACCCTCCGGCCAATCTTCCGGTATTGCCCTGCCGGTCCGTGAATTTTACTCCCAGTGCCCCGGCCATTCCGGCACCGCAATCATTGGTGGCACTTCCCCCGATCCCAAGCAGGATCTTTTTGCATCCCCTTTCCAGTGCATTTCTGATCAACTGACCTGTACCATGTGTGGTGGTGACCCAGGGATTCCGTTCACCTGGTTTCAGTAGTTCAAGACCCGAAGCCGCTGCCATTTCAATAATGGCAGTGGAACCATCACCGGTAATCCCGTAAAACGCCTCTATTTCCCTCATCAACGGGTCCATAACCCTGATCCTCACCATCTCACCACCGGTGGCATCAATGACCGATTTAACAGTTCCCTCCCCTCCGTCGGCCATTGGCGCAATTTCAAAATTACCTTCAACGCCGGCAATTATTAAACCCTTTCGAAGGGATTCGGCCACCTCTCTTGCACTCAGGCAATCTTTAAAGGAATCCGGGGCGATAAGAATATTCATCAGATCTGTGGATTAGAGCAGGAAATTAAAAAAGATCATCTCAAAAATACCATGAAGAGAAGAAAAAAACTAATTTAGGATTTCATAACCCTGACTATTAATCTCAAATTCACTCTGATATGTCAACAGGATTACTTGCTCTTATTGCTTCCCTTCCCATTGTAGCCATTTTTGTACTGATGGTCGGATTCCGCTGGCCAGCCACCAAAGCCATGCCCGTGGCTTTTATCATAGCACTCATTCTTGCCCTCACCGTCTGGAAGACCCCCGCCAACTGGGTGCTCGCTTCAACTTTGAATGGACTGGTCATCGCATTTAAAATCCTGTTCATTGTCTTCGGTGCACTTCTCCTGCTATTTACCATGAGAGAGAGTGGCGCCCTTGAAGCCATAAACAGGGGATTTACAAACATCTCCTCCGATAAGCGGGTACAGGCCATTATCATTGCATGGTTATTCGGAGGATTCATTGAAGGATCTGCAGGATTTGGAACACCTGCTGCCCTGGCCGCACCTCTCCTGTTATCACTTGGATTTCCTGCTCTGGCAGCCGTTATGGTGGCATTGATTGCCAATGTAACGCCGGTATCTTTCGGTGCAGTGGGGACTCCTACCCTTATCGGTATACAGTCCTCCCTGGATATTCCCTCTATTCATGAGGCTCTTGCCCAATCGGGAATGACATATGTTGAATATATCAAACAAATCGGAGTATGGACAGCAGCCCAGCACGCTATTCCCGGTATACTGCTGCCTCTTATTATGGTGGCTATGCTGACACGTTTCTTCGGAGAGAAACGAAGTATTCGGGAGGGCCTGGCCATCTGGCCCTATGCTCTTTTTGCCGGTTTTTGTTTCGTAGGGCCCTATCTGCTTGTGGCCATATTCCTGGGGCCGGAATTTCCAACCCTGCTCGGGGGACTCATCGGACTGGCCATCCTGATCCCTGCCACCAGGGCCGGATTCCTGGTTCCGAAAAAACCATGGGACTTCCCGGAAAAATCGTCCTGGGAGAAAAACTGGGTGGGCTCCATCAACATGGACAGCAAATTTAAACCGGGCAGGATGTCCATTCTGAAGGCATGGTTGCCCTATGTGTTTATCGGGTTATTGCTGGTCCTGACCCGTGTAAGGTCACTGCCGTTCGGAAACTGGGTAAAGTCAGCGAGTGTCAATTATACAGATCTCTTCGGAACATCGGTCAGCGGTACCATCGATCCTCTTTATAATCCGGGTATTATGCCATTTATCCTGATTGCCCTGATCTGTATTCTTCTGTTCAGAATGAAAGGGAAACAGGTAGGCGCTGCCTGGGCCGAAGCTGTTAAACGGATTAAGAATCCACTTATAGCCCTTGTATTTGCCGTGCCTATGGTCCGGATCATGATGCAATCGGGAAATAATCCCGATGGCATTATCGGAATGCCGATTGTCATGGCCACAGCCATGACCAATCTTTTCCAGGGTGCCTGGCCACTGGTGGATTCATTTATAGGGGCCCTGGGATCATTTATGGCAGGTTCCAATACAGTTTCCAATATGTTATTCTCACTGTTTCAGTATTCCATTGCCGACCAGCTGGGCATCTCCACGATTCTGATCGTAAGCATGCAGAATATCGGAGGTGCCATGGGGAATATGATATGTGTACATAATGTAATTGCCGCCTGTGCCACGGTTGGACTGGTCGGGGTGGAAGGCCTCCTGATAAGACGTAACCTGCTTCCCATGACCATAGTGGGCCTGATTGTGGGGGTACTGGGCCTGATACTGGTTTATACCATAGGTTCGGGAATGTTTTAATGTGAGAAACAATAGAATATCGCTTGAAATTTGAGCTGGCATACGGAAAGCAGGGGCACGTGATAAGGATTCCGGACAGTGTCCACACCGAAGTGGTAGAGCCGGTTTTCACTAAAGGTTTAAGCAATCAGATGCAATCTGTGAAAGATGCGCTTGCCCATCCCATTGATCACCCGCCTTTGAGCTCCTCTGTCAGAACCGATCAGAATGTTGCCATTATTTTCAGTGATATCACCCGGGCCACACCCTATCATATCCTTGTGCCTGCGCTGCTGGAATCACTCAGCCATCTTCCTGACAGGAATATTACTTTTTTCTGTGCCACCGGGACACACCGGCCGGCTACCCCTGAGGAACTGAAGACCATCCTCACTCCCGGGATCGTGGAACGCTTCAGGGTCGTACAAAACGATGCTTCCAACAAGGATTTGTTCCGGAATGTGGGCACTACCCCTTCAGGGAACAACATCCTTCTGAACAGTGAGATATTGGATTATGACCTGCGCATACTGACAGGCTTTATTGAACCCCACTTTTTTGCCGGCTTTTCAGGAGGAGGAAAGGCACTGATGCCTGGAATGGCCCACGTGGATACCATCAGGTACAATCACTCCATCAGAAACCTGGAGAATCCCCTGGCCAGGTGGGGCCGGACCAATGGGAATCCCCTCTGGGAAGATCTGACCCGGGCCGCCGAACTTGCCGCACCCCTTTTCCTGCTGAACATCGCACTGAACAGGAACAAGGAGATTACCGGGGTATTTGCAGGAGGGCTGAGAAAGGCACATAAGAGGGGCTGTGACTTTGTCAGGGCAACGGCCATGGCCCCCCTTGAACAACCCTTTGATATTGTGATCACCAGCAACTCGGGATATCCGCTGGACCTAAATGTTTACCAGTCGGTGAAAGGCATGAGCGCAGCCGAGCAGATTGTAAAAGAGGGTGGAACCATTATCGTGGCCGCAGAGTGCTGGGACGGGGTACCAGAAGGAAGTGACTATGAAACCATACTGCACTCTGTTAACAACATAGATGAACTGATGGGATTTATTAAAAGGAATGAAAATTCCCTGAAAGATACATGGCAGATCTATTTCCAGGCCATGATACAACAGAAAGCTGATGTTTTTCTCTTCAGTACCCTGGGTAATGAAACGGTAGAGAAGGCACTCCTTAAACCAACCCGGAATATAGACCGGCTGGTGGAAGAGCTTTCATATAAATATGGTCCCTCTGCACGTATCTGTGTGCTCCCCGAGGGGCCCCAGACTATTCCATACCTGGTCTAAAATACGAATCAGGCTGTCTGGCGAATGAGTCAGGCTCACTCCGGAAAGTTTTCTTAAGAACTGGTCCCCATATATTTCTCCTCCTTCCTTACCATGTCTGCGGAACCCACAAAGAAAGGAACACGCTGATGGATAGATTGCGGCTTCATTTCCAGGATCCGGTTTCCCATACCGTCAGTGGCCAGTCCTCCTTCCTGTATGGAATAGATCTCTCCCTGCTCTGGCATTTTTATTTCACGGTGAGAAACAAAAAATTCCCCGATGGAAGGGTCGTAGGTGAATCCCGATACCCCCAATCCGGTTGTATAAACAAGCATAGTTGAGGAACCATAGAGAATATACCCGGCAGCTACCTGGTCGGTACCCGGCTGGAGGAAATCTTCCTCAACCGAAGGAGTACCGATCTCAGAGATCCTTCTGTAGATGGAAAAAACGGTGCCAACAGATACATTTACATCGATATTTGACGATCCGTCCAGTGG
>CAZIAU010000058.1:0-10615 GCA_964536755.1 uncultured Bacteroides sp.
GCACCCTCTCCTGGCGTTGGGACTGGGTCATGGCAAGGGTGGCAAAGCAAAATATAATGGTGATGACTGGATTCAGGATCTTCATGTCTTTCGGTTTAATGCGGTTCATCCGTTTAATATTTACACTTTGAAGCCGGGATCTAAATATTCAATTGGGCGTCGCGGACCTGCCTGGTAACGTCGATGATCTGCTGCAGGGTTTCGTCACTCATGGTCACATTCGAGGATTCGCTCTGGACGACCATCAGCATGCCGTCCTTTTCGATGGTCTGGGGTTCGCCCACTTCGTAGGTGATCTTCACATTGTCGTACACCGACTTGATGGATTCAAAATCGGTAATATAGCCCTGAATCACCTCTTCATTCTTGTAGTTGTTCAGGACCAGCAAAAGGTCGTTGAGGATCAGTTTTTGCTCACCGATCATCGATTTCAGGTCTTCGTTGCTGTTCTTTTCGGCTACCTGGGTGGCCAGGAAGAGACCCTCCATCCATACCCCGGCAATCATCAGGGCGCTCAGGTTACTGCGGTCGGTTTCCCTGAGGTAATCGTCCATGTTATTAAAACTGTTGATGGAGATAAACATCAGCGAATCCAGGTCTGAACTGGTGGTGGCCAGACGCTTGATGGTGGCGAAATCGAAGAATTGCCCGATCTGAAGGGCATCGGCCAGCCGGTTAATGCTGGAGAGGTAGTTCACCGCGGTACCGGTTTTTTCATACATGTTAAGGTATCCAAGGTCGGCACTGAGGGCTCCCAGGGAATAGGCCATCTCGAAACTGGTGGTGCTGGTGGAAAGGTTTTCCGGATCGGCCAGGTATGAGGTGGAGAACGGGATGATCAGTGAATTGATCAGGGCAGCCACCTCAATGGGTGAGGCGATATTCTGAATGATCTCATTCATGGTTTCCGAGGAGATCTGAAGCTCTCCAACGTCCACATCCTCCATATCCACCTGGAGGTTTTCGGCAGGCCGTTGTCCGCATGCCATCAGGAAAATGAGTGCTGTTGTAAACAGTGAGAATTTCTTTATCATGGTTTCTGTTCTTTGATATTCTATTCTTACTTATAAGAATATAAAGTTAAACAATATGAAGCAAATGCAATATGGTGGTTCTGTTTTCAGGATTCATTTTCAATTATCCTTCGTCTGAAGATCCGGCTGTTAACCAGTCTTCCTGCCAGGTCATAATAGAGTATCACATAAAGCACAAGGGTCAGGAACCATATAAATCCAATATTGAAGCTGTAAGTATCGTAATACCTCCCCAGAAAATATTTCCTGGGGGCGAAGAAATGGGAACGGATCCCGATCCCTTCAGGGGCAGGATCAAGGAATATTGGATCGATCTGCTGGTAAAGCCGCCCCCGGTACTCGATGATCTGATTCTTCTCGTAGATCTTCTTTACCTGGTCTGCCACGCTTTCATTATGGTACTTGTCGAGCATGGAGAAATAGAGCGAACGGCGTTCCTTCATAAGCTTGCCAAGGTGGCGCTCCTTCTCCCTGCTGGCAGCCGAAAACTGCTTGATATAGTATCTCTTCAGCTCTGCAAGGAACCTGGAGGTTTTCGCAATAAGAGATTCGGAGAATGCACCGGGTTCCCACTCCTGCGGTTTGAAATGCATATCCTTCAGCAATCCCTGTGCATCCATGATCTCGTTCCGGAGGAGCTTCAGGGCAGGAAGACTTTCCCTGATTTCTCCTGTTTCCCTGAACTCGAATATGCATTCATTGAGCCTCTCTTCCAGTTCGGGAATAAGGTAGGCAGATTTAAAGTTATAGAAACTGATCCGCTTTTCGTATCCGTAGAAATTCTTTTCAAACTCGTTATCCTTGAACTGGTGTACCATAAGTGCCTCGTAGGACCATTTGGTAGGCATCAGTTCTGCGATCACCGGGACCTTGTCCACCGTGGTGATCCGGCGGTTCAGTTTCTCGAATGAGAACATGGCACCGGAGAGCACCATCATGGGTATCATTACAATCGGGATCACGATGTAAATGGTGACCGCAGAATTAAAAGCAGAAGAGATGACCAGTCCGATCATGTTTGCACAGACTGCGGTTGAAAAGAGCGCCAGCCAGTAGGCAAGGGTCATCTTCCTGATCTCCAGTATTCCGTTGGCCACCAGTACAAAGGTAATGGCCTGGATGGCTGAGATAACAATAAGAGTTCCGATCTTGGCCAGGAGATAGCTGGAGCGGCTGAGGTGCAGGAATTTTTCCCGCTTCAGGATCTTCCGGTCCCTGAAGATCTCTTCCGCACTCACGATCAGTCCCAGGAACAGGGCCACGATAAGTGCCATGAAAATGTATATGGGAATATTTTCATTCTCACGGAATATGTAGGTATTGCTGGACGGATCGGCAATATAGCGGACAATATAGGCCAGGATAAGTGCCAGGACAGGGCTTACAAGCAGGGTCATCAGAAGGTACTGGCTGTTGTTGACCTTTGATTTGATATCCCGCCGGAGATAGTTGAGAAACTGTTTCAGCCAGCCCGGGACGTTGAGGTTGGAGGGAGGTGTGGATTCGGCAGGGATGATACTGACGGTAGAGTATCGCTGGTGGTAGATCTCTTCCCAGGTTGCCGGGTTGATCTTGCGCTGATCTGTATAATTACCGTACTCGTCCACCTGCCTTGCCTCGATGATATTGAAGATCATCTCGGGGTTCACATTTCCGCATACCGGGCATTCTCCCACGTGTGCATTCACCTGGTTGTCCACCTCCTTGAAGTGCATGACCGCCTCCACCGGGTTGCCGAAATAAACCATATGTCCCCCGTCATCGAGGATAACTACCCGGTCCAACAATTTATAAAGTTCCGAGGATGGCTGATGTATCACCACAAAAATCAGTTTCCCCTTGATTGTCAATTCCCTGAGCAGGTCCATTACATTTTCCGAATCCCTTGATGAAAGTCCGGATGTGGGTTCATCCAGGAAGAGTACGGAGGGCTCACGGATCAGTTCAAGGGCTATATTCAGGCGTTTCCGCTGACCCCCGCTGATGGTCTTGTTCATCACAGAACCCACCCTGAGATCGCTTTTTTCCTGCAGCCCCAGGCTGGTAAGGGTTTCCGTAACTTTCTCCCGGATCTCCTTATCAGAGAGCTTTTTGAAACAGAATTTTGCATTGAAATAGAGGTTATCAAAGACAGTCAGTTCTTCGATAAGGAGGTCGTCCTGGGGGACATAACCCGATACACCGGCTAATTTGTCAGCGTCCTTTTCCAGGTCCAGGCTGTTTATCCTGATATGGCCCGAAGCGGGTTTGTAGTTTCCCGACAGGACATTCAGCAGGGTTGTCTTTCCAGCACCGCTGGATCCCATGATCCCCACCAGGTTTCCTTCCCTTGCAGCGAATGATACTTTGTTGAGTCCGGTTACTCTTCCCGGGAACCTGTAAACCAGGTTATCTGCCTCCAGGGTGATTTTTTCCCGGGAAGTATCATCAAAGAAATGGGCGGAAATATCGCTGTAATATATGGGCTGGCCCATTGGAAGGCGCAGCGTGCTTCCGCTGGCGAAGAGGTATATGACTCCTTTGTGTATATTCAGCCCGTTTAAAAAGACCTCCTGTTCCCCTTCATACTTCATGAAATAGAGTTCCACGGAGGGGACGCGCAGGAAAAAGAGGGGGGCATCTATCCCCGGAAAATAGTGATGGTGGGAAGAAGGAACTGCACCGGGGTCCTTCTCAGGGGTCAGGGGAATGTCATCGGGATCTGACCGGTGGTTATCCACAATGAGGTGGTTTCCGTGCCTGAATTCCTCAGAATTGACCGAAGTGACAAATGTGAAGATGCTTTCATATTCCTCCTTTTCAATCCTGAAGATATCGGATACGGTCTTCACGATGCCGAGCCTCTGTTCGGTGAGGTTGTACTCCGCGTTGATCAGTTCCAGGATCCGGACCAGGACCACCACTTTCTGGCTCTGGTTGATGGTTTTGCTTATCTGCTTGCAGAGCTTGAGAACCCTGACCGAATCCAGGACCGAGGTGAGTCTCTTTTTCGGGGGTTCCGAAGTTGCACCGGTTAATGTTGGATCTTCGCTGCTTCTTGTAGGGTCGCTGGTGATTTTAGTTGGATCTTCGCTGCTTCTTGTCGGGTCGCTGGCGATTTTAGTTGGATCTTCGCTGCTTCTTGTCGGGTCGCTGGCGATTTTAGTTGGGATCTCTGTATTGTTTGCCGAGGCGGTTTCTTTGTAAAGCCGGAGATATTCACCGGCCGAATCGACCCCGATCTGCTGGACCAGGAACCTGTTGACGTATGCGATCTCCTTCTCCCCGACACCTCCATCCTGTTTGGTGATGAGGGCAAACAGCTGCATCAGCGCTTTCAGGATCTCTTCACTCATACAGCCTTATTCATAGGTGAGGTGCTCGAATGGGACATCAACCATCTCCTCGTACTCTTTGCCTGCCTCCTGCATGTCATCGTCAGATTTGTGGGAGAGCCATTTAACCAGAACATCATGGCCCTCCTCCACCATTTCCTCGAAGATCATCAGGATATCCAGGATCAGTTTCGAGGAAGCAGTGTTAAAGTAAATGAGCTTGATGGTGAACTCGGTCTTTGGATTGGGATTTTTCCTGTAGGAAACCAACCAGTCCAGTACAGGCCGGTAGAAATCCACCACATCTTCGGGAAGGGATTTGCCCGAGATCTCGAAAAGGTTGTTCTGCTGGTCCAGTATGACCAGCGGACTGTCATCTGTCTGTTCTATTCTCAATAGTTCCATAAAGCTCTATCTGGTTATGGTCGAGGTAAAAATAAAGAATGAAGTTTCATCGTCAATTTTCACAAAACTGTAATCCAGGGGATTCCCTGTTTTGCGCTTTATATCGATAAATCCAAGCCCTGCGCCTCCCTTCGGTGAAAGGATCCCTTCACGCATCTGCTTCTTATACAGATCGTCCAGGGCATCCGGATTCAGATTGTTCAGTTTTCCCAGGAACATGGATATATCCTCCACGTGTCCGCTCTCCACAATATTTCCCGTGGTCACCTGGAACCTTTCACTGTTCTTGGCCACCAGAACAAGTCCCATTCCCGGATAGGGATGACCCCTGTATTCATAAGCTTCGGCATGCCTGTTGATATTTTGCAGCGATTCCACCATCACGTGATAGACCCTGCGGAGGACCCTGTCATCTTCCACATCCTCAAGCTGTTCTTCTACAAGCCCGGTGAGGGCTTTCATCACCTGGTGTGTAATCTGGCCTTCAAATAAAACAGATATATCCTTAATCTTCAGATTTTTATAACGCTCGTAGATGTAATTGACAAAACCTTTGCTATTGCCGGAGAAAACCATTTCAAAACATTTTTATCCTGTGGTCAAACCGTGACCATTCCATAAATATATAGAATCTGTGGAAATATTGATGATCAGACTTCAATCCCGATCAGCAACAGATCATCCAGTTGGCGTTCTTTGCCCATCCAGCCGGTAAAATCAGCCTGGAAAAAATCGAAGAACTGGGGAATAGTAAATCCGGGATTGTCAAGCAGTACCTGTCGTACCCGGGCGGATCCGTATTTCATTCCTTCGGGTCCACCCATCTGGTCGGTCAGTCCGTCGGTAAAAAAGAAGAATTTGTCCCCGGGCCGGTAGGAGATCTCCTGGTTGGTAAAGGGTTGTTCCGGCTTTTTCGGATGCTTTATTCCGCCTATGGCCTTGTGGTCACCTTTATGAACCGTGATCTCACCTTCGGCAAGGATGTACAGGGGACGATGGGCACCGGCAAATTCCATAACCGGTTTTTTCTTTATGAACCGGCAGAGTGCCATATCCATCCCATCCCTGGTCTCCGGTTTCTCCCGGTCCTGTTTCAGGGTTTTCCTTACTTCCTGGTGAAGCGATTCGCACAGTTCACCGGCGCTTATGGAGGGGTTAAGCCCTGCAATATTATTCATCAGGAACAGGCCCACGAAAGAGAGCAATGCCCCGGGAACGCCGTGCCCTGTGCAATCTACGGCAGCAATGTACCAGGCATCATCGGTTTCAAAGAGCCATGGGAAATCTCCCGATATCACATCCCTGGGCTGGTAATAGACGAAACTTTTTGGAAATGCCTTCCGGATACGGCCGATTTCCGGTAGGATGGAGGATTGGATCCGTTCGGCATAGTTGATGCTGTCCTGGACCTTTCTGTTCTGGACCTTTATCTCCTTCTCGATCCTTTTGGCCTCGGTAATATCGTGTCCCACTATCAGTATGGTTTCGAGCTCCTCTCCCTGGAATTCGGGAATGGCGTCCACATTAAGGATCCTTTCGGTTTTGTACTCCCCCATCTGGAGTGGAAGGGTTACCTGAAGATTCTTTTTCACAGGGGTAACGGACATGGCCGAAAGGATCTCCTGTAGAAATGCTGAAAAATCCTTCTTAAAGGATACCTCTTCCAGGTTACGGTTTATCATGGTATGAGGAGCGATATCGGTATAGTCTTCCACTATGGGATTGGCATAATAGATATCCCCGGAACTGCTCATGCGAAGAATAAGGTCCAGGGAGTTTTCCGAAAGCGATTGCATACGGGTCTTGAGACGCTGCTCCCGCTCCATCTTAATCGATTCGGTAATATCAGTGGTATTAAGTACATAACCCTTGATGGCCGTATCGGACAACATATTCCTGCAATGGGTGCGGAGAAAGATTCTCTCCCCGTTCTTCCTGATAAAAGAGTATTCAAGGCTCAGGATCTGTTCCGGATCCTCTTTCAGCTGCTCCATGGTTTTCCTGAAACGGATGGCAACGTCACGTCCGATGCGTTCCATATCCTTGCCTGCCATCATCTCTTCAACCGAGTATCCGAAGATGTTTATTACAGAAGGGCTGATGTAGGTCAGAACATACTGATCGTCATAGATTGAGATGATCTCTGAAGCATGCTCAAGCAGCAGATGAATCCTGTTCTGTGCATTCCGGGCCTCTTCAATTTTACCCTCCAGCAGTATGTTTGCCCCTTCCAGTTTTTCCTGTGACAATTTCATCTCTTTTGCATTTTCCTGGAGCTGAAGTTCATCTCTCTGCAGTTCCTCGGTCATTTTACGCGATTCCTCCAGCAGGAGCTTTGTCCTCAGGTTCATTTTCAGGTTAAGAAGGGTCCGGGCTATAATTTCCCCCAGTTCAAGCAGGAACTGGATGGTCAGTTTCGGAATGCGCTCTCCCAGGAATGCAAATTCAACGATCCCCTGCAATTCTTCATGGGTGATCAGGGGAACCAGCAGTATGCTTTCGGGTTTCTGGTCACCCAGGATCCCCGATGTGATGGTCACATAATCCTCAGGGATCTCAGTACGGTAAATGTAGTCCATCTCAAAGGCGCACTGTCCCACGAGTCCCTCACCGATACGGAATTGTTGCTTTATGTATTTCCGCCGGTTATAGGCATATGTTGCGCTGTTGGAAAGTGTTTTAGAATCTTCATCATAAAGGTAGAAGGCCCCCTGTGTGGCCTTGATGTATGAATTCAGTACCTTAAGGACGTGGTAGGAAAGCTCTCCCAATTCCTGGTATTCCCTCAGGATCACCGAAACCATGTCCTTTCCTTCAGTGATCCATCCCTGCTCGCGTTCTTTCCGGCGGTTGGATTTAATGTTCAGCTGGATCATTCGAAGTGCTTTCCCCAGTTCGGTTTCAATCATTTCCTCGTAAGGCTCGGGATTGTCCCCTTCCGATAATTCCTTTGCGAAGGTGGTATTGCGTTCCAAAAGTTGTCTGGATTCTATTACCCTTTCCTCGTACTCCTTTATGGCCCGGTTCATGATCCTGTGCATGGGCATAAGAAAGAGATATATGAACAACGGGACCAGGTCCACAAAGAAAAGTGACGGATGTTCATGGTGGATCCCGGTCAGGTTGCCAAAGGAAACGGGGAGTCCGCTCTCCATCATAAAGGCGCACAAAATAAGGATCACAACCAGTGCACTGATCACGGTTACGATGACCACTTTCCTGTAGTTCAGACGTCTGATGATATATGGATCCCGTTTCGGCACGTTTTATTTCAGATTTGATGATAATTTCTCCATCAGGTCCCTGGAAAAGATCCTGAACATATTTTCAATTTCATGCGGAATGTAACGGAATCCCGAGCATTCAAGTACTGCTATTGTCTTGTTCTTATGGATGAAAGGAACGATGACCAGGTACGAGGGTCTGGAACTGCCCAGACCCGAATATACCTCCAGGTACTCTTCCGGAAGCTGGGTCATGATCATGATATGCTTATCCAGTGAAACCTGACCGGTGAGCCCTTCACCCTCCCTGAATGAATAGGGTCCCCCGGGGGTATTGATGGCGTATGTGGCGACAGGTTCAAAAACCGACTTCTTCCGTACATAAAATACCCCCGACATGATCTCAATCTCCCTGGCCAGGTTCTTCAGCAACTCCCCTGACAACTCTTTCATGGTTGCGTTTTCAGGAATACGCCTCACCAGTTTCCTGGCAGTTGCGGCAAAATCCAGGTCTTGATTGTCTTTGGCTGCATCCTTCTGGCGGGGCGGTCCAGGTTCTGCCTCGCTCTCTTTATCCTTTGAACTGCGCTCTTCATCTATCCATAGCCGATGTGCTTTCTTTACGGCAAGCATGAAAATAAATATGCCTGATGCAGACATCACTATCCAGATAAGGATTATCAGCCATTGGGAAAAATGCCTGTTAACCTGGCTGTTCCAGGATGCGACCAGCAGCAACAACCCGGAAACAAGGAGGAGTGCCAGGGCCAGCCAGGTCATATAGTATCTTATCCTGCTTCGAAGCATTTATTCTTTGTTAAGATTCCAGATCCTTCAGTCGTTTCCTTAGCCTTTCAATTTCCAGGTTTGCATCTTCCAGCAACTGGTACTTCAGTTTCTTTTCTGTGATATCAAGTCCCATAAAGTAGACTTTATAAATACTACCCGATTCATCTTTCACAGGAGAAAAAATAGATACCATCCAGACCTGCTCGCCTGTTGGTTTTGTTCTCCTGACGACCCCTTCATATACCTTCTCCTTTTTCACTTCATCCCAGATCGTTTCAAATTGCTCTTTTTCACTCTCTTTCAGGAAGAGCCGGTAATTTCTGCCCAGCAGCTCCTTCCTCCCGTATCCGGTGAGCTCTGCATAATTGTTGTTCACCTCCATGATAATGCCTTCAGCATCCAGTTCGCATTTTACAAGGGCGCTGTTAACAGCTTCATTCAGGGTCTGCATGTCCAGGCTCCTGCGGGTAATCTCCAGATCCTGCGATTCAAGTTTTTCCTGAAGTAACCGGGTTTCCGTGATATCCACCGCAATATCGAGGATCTTGTAAACCTTGCCTTCATTATTGATTATGGGGGTGAATGTTTGCTGCAGCCACAACTCCTTGCCCGAAAAGAGCTTATACTTTTCAATATTGGCCTGGCTTATTCCCTCACGGAGAGAGGCCCAGAAATCCTTGTACTCATCAGAATAGGGCTCCACCTGTGCAAAATCACTGTGCAGTTTTCCCAATATCTGGTCCTTCTGTGATTCAAGAGTGATCAGGAACCTGTCATTGATGCTGGAGAAACGTCCGTTTACTCCGAATTCGGCCACCAGGGTGGACTGGTTTATGGCATTCAGGATACCCGCTATTTCAGACTCATTCTTCCTGGATTCCTCATGTGCCTGCTCAAGCTGTTTCATATTTTCAAGCATGGCCGATTCCTGTTGTTTCAATTCCTGTGCCTGCTCCTGTGATTGTTTAAGCAGATAGACGGTTTTTTCGCTGACCTGAACAGCATGTATGGAAGAAGCAATACTCTCGGAAAGGGATTCCACAAAGTCGATTTCGAATGGCCTGATCAGCCGAACTGTGGCCAGTTCGATAACTCCGAATATCTTTTCACGGATCTTAATGGGAACAAGCAGAATACAATTGGGTTTTGTGGATCCGGTCCCTGAAGAAACCTCAAAATAGTCATCAGGCACTTCGGTCAGAAAGATGCGTTCCCTCTCAAGGGCACAGGTTCCGGGCAATCCTGAGCCCCACGGCAGCGTACGGTTTAAATATTTACGACGGTCGTAAGCATAGGAGGCTGTCAGCTCAAGAGTTAGATTTTCAGGATCAGAATCATTGGTGATAAAAAGGGACCCCATTTCCAGGTTCATGTAGGTAACCAGTTTCTGAATAATAAGATAGGAAAGCTCTATAACATTTTGTCTCTCTGACCGAAGCACCTCTCCAAGCTGAGCTATTCCCTCCGATATCCAGTTTTGCTTTTTGTCTTCCCGGTTCCTCGAAACCTCCTCCAGTTCTTTTTTTGAAAGATACCGGGTCAGTATCACCAGGGCATTACCCAGTTCATCTTCGTCTCCGGTTTCAAAAAGAGCAGTGGGGCCCTCACTTGATAGTGAAGAGATTTGCGTGATTTTTTTCTGTATCTCCGAAACATGAGAATTGAGATCTCCTGCAATCCGGGCAAACTCATCCTCCGTGTTAATCTCCAGCGGTGATGGTATTTTCCCCAGTTTTAACTGGTGTGTATAGTCAATAAGCTTCCGGAAGGAGTTATTGATGTTGATTGAGAAAAGAACCAGGAAGATGGTGATCAAACATGTTCCCACCAGGAGGGAAAGGCCCAGATG
>CAZIAU010000059.1:0-4202 GCA_964536755.1 uncultured Bacteroides sp.
CCCGGCCCTCATGTATGGTTGCCGTAAGTGGTTTTTCAATATAGACATCTTTCCCTGCCTTCATAGCATCAATGGTCTGGATTGCATGCCAGTGATCGGGAGTTGCAATACAAACTGCATCAATATCCTTATCGGCGAGAAGCTCTCTGTAATCGTTATAAAGTTTCGGTTTATAGACAAATGTTTCACCCATCTCCGGGACCTGACCGGGCATGTCTTTAATATAACGAGGATCAACCTTACTTCTGTCCCTCAAAAGATAAGGTTCATAAATATCACACAAAGCAGCAACCTCAATATCGGGTTGCATCATAAATAAATTCAATAATTGCGAACCCCTGTTCCCGATACCGATAAAACCCATCCTGACCTTATCATTGGCTCCTTTTACACGGTTATACCCGGCAGCAGTCAGTTTGGGCGCACCCAGGGCTACCCCGGCTGTTACTATCCCCGTTCTGGTCACAAACTCCCGGCGGGTGGTGTTGTTTTTGCTTTTCATATTTTCCTGCTTTTAATTATCCTGATAATATCCTTGATATCATTCATGGTTTTTTGAGATACCTAAAGGAAAAATAAAGATAAATAATTAAACTCTCTATTGCCCTAAATAAACATTTTTTGAAAATTCTTGTTTAACCATTGTGTTATTTTATTAAACATTATGAACGTCGGACAGATTAATGATTTTTATGATCTTAAGGCCCGGACGCCAAAAGGTGAGGAGCTTCCTATGTCGGCTTACAGGGGAAAAGCCATACTGATTGTTAATACTGCTACAAAATGCGGACTGGCACCCCAATTCAGGGAATTGGAGGAGTTACACCAGCAATACAAGGACCAGGGATTGGTGATAATCGGGTTCCCGTGCAATCAGTTTTTTAACCAGGAACCGGAACTTAATGAAACTATGGAGCAGAGTTGCAAAAAAAATTTTGGAGTTACTTTTCAACTCACCGAAATAATCATGGTCAATGGTAGTAACACTCATCCCATCTTTCGGTATCTGAAAGATCAACTACCCGGAAAATTGGGTAAGAGAATCAAATGGAACTTCACCAAATTCCTGATTTCGCCGGAAGGAGAAGCTTTGGAAAGATATGCTCCGACCGTCAGACCAGGAGCTATTGAAAAGGATATTAAGCTCATATTAGCCGGAGATTTAATTGAATAATGGATCTGCTTATCTTATTATCAATTATAATAACCGCTTTTCATGGCAAGTTTCAGGCCCGGGCATCGGGGAGGTAATTCTGAAGCCTCAAAACGCTCCTTATCACGAACACAGCTTATCACCTCATGCCCCTGTGAAACCTGGACAGGCAGGAGTCATAGAAGCTTCAGGGGATTTGACCATCTCTTTTTAACATATCAAGCCTTTACATTTAACATTCAGGCATTAAACTAATACAGATAACAGGGGTCTTAATTTTTGATACAGCTTATTTGTACTAATTCTAAATTTATGAGGCCAACGTTTATATATTTTATTATAGCCATTCTTTTCCTGAATGTTCTGCAGGTAACAGGAAGGGCAATTTCAGAAAATCCGGACGCAGATGTCCCGCCACTTGGTGTCGTATCGGGTGTGATCTCCGAAAAAGGCACCAATGAACCCATGGAATATTCCACCGTTGCCATCTATTCTGCCATCGATTCCTCTCTTGTGGGAGGTACTGTAAGTGACCGGGAAGGTAATTTTGAGGTGGATAACCTTCCAGACGGGGATTACTATTTGGAGGCCAATTACATCGGGTATGAAAAGATCATGGTCGGCCAGGTTTTTATTTCTCCTGACAGCCGGAAACTCGATATCGGGATAATAGAAATGGCCGTGAATGTGGAGATGCTTAATGAAGTGGAAATTGTTGCCGATCGAAAGCATGTTGAATACAGGCTGGATAAAAAAGTGGTTAATGTAAGCCAGGACCTCAATGCAGCCGGGGGAACCGCAGTTGATGTGCTGGAAAATACTCCCTCGGTCACTGTTGATATTGAAGGTAATGTTTCCCTTCGTGGCAGTGGTAGTTTTACTGTTCTTATCGATGGGAAACCTTCTGTTCTTAACGGAAATGATGCTCTCAGGCAAATTCCTGCAAGCGCCATTGAGAACATTGAGATCATTACCAATCCGTCAGCAAAATATGACCCTGATGGTAACAGCGGAATAATCAATGTGGTTATGAAGAACAGTCCTGAAAGTGGAACCACAGGAATCATCAATGCTTCAGCTGGCAGGAATAATAAATTCAGGGGAGATTTCCTGCTTAACCGCAAACAGAACAACTGGAATTTCTTTGTTGGGGGTAACTATAACAGTAATCCCCGACCGGGATCTCTTACCAGGGAACAGATCACCTATTCAGATACAGAAGATATTTACCTGATGGCCAATGGCAATTATGATTTCAGATTCGGCGGAGGACAGATCAAGACGGGAATTTCACATGACTTTTCTGAAAAAACCTCGATCTCCTTTGAGGCCAGTGCAGGCAGCTTTGAATTCTCGAGGGACCGATCCAACAACTCCCATGAATATACTCTTCCTGCCACCGAAGATATCTACTATGTGAGCACCAGTACAATGAACCGCAGCAGGCTATACTACAACCTGAATGCCAATTTTACGCACTCCTTCGATTCAAAGGATCATCAGATCACAGCCAGGGCCCAATTCAATCAGAGAACGGGTAAGGGAATTGATCTCCAGAATGATTATAACACCCCGGAAGATTTTATCAAGGATGAAGTAATCCCCGAAAGTAACAGGGCTACAGAAACTTCCGATGAATACCAGGTCCGCTTACAGGCAGATTATACCCGGCCTGTGGGAAGTGCCGGAAAATTTGAATCCGGGTACCAGATAAGGTTCGATGATGAATTTGAGAACAATGTATATGATAATTATGATCCGGCCGTCGAAAAATGGTTGGAAGATCCTCTTTACACGAGTGAGCTCTATTTTTTACGTAGCATACAGAGCGCCTACGCAACCTACGGAGGAGAGAGCAAAAACGGTTTCCAGTATATGCTGGGGCTCAGGGGTGAGCATACCTACCGGAACATCGATCACGAAAAAACAGACAACTATGTAATCAACCGACTGGATTACTATCCCACCATTCATCTGGGTAAACAGTTCCGGAATGATAACCAGTTAATGCTGAGTTACGGCAAAAGGGTAGAGAGGCCCCGGGGATATTACCTTGAACCCAACATCAGGTATGTGGATCCCTATACGGTCGAATTCGGGAACCCGGAACTCGAACCCGAATATATCCACTCCTTTGAACTGGGATATCAGAAAGGATGGGAAAGGGATTTTCTCGCCCTTGAGCTTTACTACAGGAATACACAAAACCTGATAACACGAATAACCGAGTATGATGAAAAACAGGAGCTGTTTATAATAAACCGGGAGAATCTGAACCAGGATCACTCTGCAGGAGCCGAAGTTATGATAAACTGGAAGTTCTGGAACAAATTAACTTTGAATGGAAGTTTCACTCCTTACTATTACGCTATTTCAGGGATGATTGGTGATGCTGCCATAGAGGAGAACAGCTTTAACTGGAGATCAACCCTGAACACTACCTACCAGATCACCCCGACCACCAGGATTCAGGCCAATTCATCATACCGCAGCAAGTCAGCTTCTGCACAGGGTTATTCCACCGGTTACTATTACATGAACATCGCATTCAGGCAGGACCTGTTCAAAAGAAAACTCTCCGCTACTCTGCAGTTGAATGATCTGTTCGGGACTGTAAAAATGGAGAATTTCAGTTTTGGATCCAATTTTGAGCAGCACGTGATCATAAAGAGGGAGTCGCGGGTTTTCATGCTGACCCTGAGTTACAAGATTAATAATTACAGGCTTGATGAATGGGAACGTGGAGGAGATCGAAACAGCGGTGGAGGTGACATAGATAAGGGTATTTAGTCGGTTGAAGGAGTTATGCCTGTGGCCAAACGCCCCCATGTCTCCCCTCACGACTATGACAAGGCAGCCCGGGCCAGGCTAAAAGCCAAAATCGATCCTTAAAATGAAGCCTTTTATTGTCAATACAATTGCAGCCGACTACGTCCCATCCCAGGTATAATTATGTGAATAACCTTACCAATTACAGGACCGAACAGGCTGTAATGAGGGCTGTTCCCATGGGCGAAGGTATCATCGATTATGATACATGGTTCCATAC
>CAZIAU010000059.1:4212-10574 GCA_964536755.1 uncultured Bacteroides sp.
CTGAAAGAGATAGGATACCGTAGCTGGATCGTCCCGATCCCGGCTCTGCAGTCCTATTCCACATCAGGCAGCCGCTTACTGACAAGAGCTCCGAAGAACCCGAAAGTTGATAGTATTAAAATTATCCCCTGGGGTGATAAAAATGATGCAAGAGCGCTTAAACCCCCGGCGAGCAGCAATATAAATCCTATAACAGTATTGCTTACAGCCACATAATCAGTACGTTTATTACCTCCGGCCATATCAATGATATAGGTTTTTCGACCCAGGCGCACCCCGCTGTGAGCAATCCCCAGGATTAAAAATGCAACTGGGTAGAGCCATGAAGTTTCTCTTAGAAAAGGAATCCAGGCAACTATAATAAAAAAAAGTACACCCAGTATGGAGGTTATCAGTGCTCCCCTGATCATCACTCTTTTACTGGAGATATCCGCCATTCTTCCCCAGAAAGGAGCGCTCACGCTGCCGGCAATACCACCGGCAAGAATAAACAGCCCCAGCATAAATATTTCCTTACCAAGGTAATTCTGAGCCAGAACTACATAAAATGGAGCGGTCAGGGCCGAACATAGAAGCAGAGATCTGGCAATGACAAAATTCCTGAATGGTTTATCACTCCTTAGCAGATTTAACCTGGCAATGGCTTCTCTGAAAGCATTACCTCCACCGGATGTTTCTCCGGGAAGCTCTCTGATCCTCGAATATATCACCGCACCAATGACCCAGAGGAATGCAGCGAAGATCAGCAGGTAGGTATAAAACTCGATCCCGGGATCATCTTCGGACCTGGACATAAGGAACAGTCCGGCCAGAATGACCAGGATCCCTGAGACTGCGGTACTGTAACCATTCAGTCTGCCCCGCCTGCTCTTGGGGATGGTTTTTCCAATCACGTCCTTGGAAGCGACAGAAGAGAGGCCCCGCGAAATGCTGAAAAGGACCAGCAGTCCGATGATCGCCCAGCCAGCCGCCCCGCCTTTAAGCATGAATGCTGCCACTGCAATCCCGGCGATTGAAAAGAACTGGAGGATCGATCCCGCTACCCATATCCATTTTCGAATGGGACGTTTGCGTATATAGCTTGCAATCAGTAACTGTGGCAACATGGATCCCGATTCGCGAATGGGTACCAGGAATGCAATCATGGAAACGGGGGCTCCGACATAACTCATCAACCATGCAAGCACGGTCTTCGGATTGCTCAGGGCATCCCCAAGTTTGGTCATGGTTTTACTGAGGATGATCAGAAAGAAATTCCCGGGTACAGTGTGACATGCCTCTTCAGGAATCTCACTGCAAACCCGGGCATCCTCCTCATTGATCAGGAATGAGTAGAGATTTTCAATCTTATTCCGGACATAGGTTTTCATCCGCTGAACCAGGATTATTTAATGGATCAAAGATAAATGAGTTTTGGATGGATATTAATTGAATCATATTTAAATCATACACATCAATACAACTATTGCATAGACCAGAAAAGACACCGGACCCCGGCTTGATAGGGAATACGTTGTGTATAATGAGTAAAAACATTCACACCTGATTTATAGAAAATTCAATTTCAATTTATCAACTCTCGTTTGTTGCATGATAAACAAGCACGGGCTTATCTGCTTCTTGAATGATTTTTTCGGAGGGACTCGGATTCAAGATCCTGTCAAGAAAGTTTTTATTTTCTTTCAATACGACTATAAGGTCTGCGTTATGAATGGCTGCATAGCTGATAATTAGTTTGACCAGGTCATCTCTACTCTTCTCCACCAGTACTTTTAGTGAAATGTCAGTGTATTCAGTCTTTGTTTCCAATATCTTCTGAAAACCTGCATTTTTTACCCTTAAATCAAAATCAACATTGTCTGTAATGTGTAAGGCGTTGATTTTCGGAGACATTCGATGTGTCAGATCGATGAGTTTTTTTAGGGTTGAAATATCTTCCTGATGGTAATCGGTTGCATAGATAATACTTTTCATGCTATGATATTCTGAGTGGTCCGGAATTACCCATACCGGACAGTTGATTGTCCTGATCACATCTCTGGCAAATACATCTTTCCCCTTAGAATCATTCAATTCATTATACTCAATGGCAATCATATGAATCTTACCCGATGATACCATTTCATTAATGATCTCCATTTCATTGCCCACTTTTGCAGAAACACTGATATCCATTTCTCCTGCTAAATGGGACATCAACCCGGTTGCTTCATCTTCTAAATTCTTCTTACCCTCACTTACCATTCGCTCGAGGTTTTTCTGTACCTGCACCATTGCAACACCTGATAAATCAGGAGTTCCAAGCGGATAATAGATTGGATTTTCCACATACAGCAAATGTACATTTGCGTATATATCCCTGGCCAGATCAGCAATGTAATGCACAAAACCTTTTGATTCCTGGGGATTTCTGATAATTCCTAAAAGTGTAATCATAATGATCTATCTTTAAATTATAAGGATATTTTATGGGCACACGCCCATCACATTAATCAGTTACAAGGGCCATACCACTATTCTTAATTTCAATTATGATCGCTTTGTAAATCTGGTATTTCTGGTGATATATGTATTTATCCAACTTTATAAATTTCCTGAAAGTGTGGATTTATTTGGATAGAATGTGAAATCAATTACACACCGTGTCGTCTTCCACAAAAGGAGAATCAATCTATTCAATATTTATCCGGGATCCGGTTCATTCAATATAGTCTTTCAGACTTTTTATTGCCGATTTGTACCCCAATTCAAACATTTCCCTGCCTTTAGAGGCATCAAGCAATCCATATTCTCCTAAACCCTCAGGTTCGAAAACCAGATCACAAAACTCTATTTTTGAACTGATATTTGAAGATACACTTAAATGAAATGTTCTTTCGGCAATCTTGAATAGATTATTAATATTGTCCTGAGAATGAATTGGATTCAGGGATATACCAACAAGCCGACGGCAATTTTTTACTATTGGAGATACTGGAAAATTGTCCAGCACACCCCCGTCCACATAAAGGTCCCCGTCTATCTCAATGGGTTCAAACAGCACTGGAATGGCAGCAGATGCAAGTACCTTGTCCAGAATCTTACCGCTGCTAAAATAACGAACCTCAGCTGTATTGATATTAGTCGCAGCTATGAAGAGGGGAATTTTCAACTCTTCAAATGTAGTTGCCCTCAGATGCTCCGACAGGTTCTTCCTTAATCCCACCACCTTAAATAATCCTTTACCCGGTACCTTAATTTTTACATACCTGAAAAAACTATTCCGCCCGGCAAAAATTTCGTAAATCTGATCAGGGGTATGTCCATCGGCATATAACACCCCAACAATAGCCCCGGCACTGACACCGGAGATGACATCCGGATATATGTCAGATTCATTAAGTGCTTTCAGTATGCCCGCATGAGCAAATCCGCGTGCCCCTCCTCCACTTAGAATTACACCCGTATCAAATTTCTTGCCCTTACCAAGAAGTGTCTTGATTTTGCTCATACCTCCATATGTTGATGTCCTGGATACTAATCAGTTTCCCGTAAGTGATATCTTGTATTGCTTGATCTTATTATACAGGGTCTTACGATCAATTTTAAGATATCTTGCCGCCTTTGACTTGTTATAATTGCTTTTAACCAGGGCCTGGATAATTGCTTCCTTCTCAGCCATAGTGACGGCATTTTTTAAATTGACATTTTCAAAATTACCTTGATTGCGATCTTTCACATTCCGTTGTATTGTGTGCCGGGTTTTAATCTCAACAGGAATTTCATTTATTGTAATTTCAGAAAATTTTGTAAGTAATACAGCACGGGTGATCATATTTTTTAATTCTCTTATGTTTCCTGGCCAGCTATAGTTCAGGAGAATGTTCCTGACATCGTCCGTGTACCCGTTAACCTGTTTTCCAAACCGCTTAGCGGCCTTTGAAAGGAAAGCATCCGCAAATACCAGTACATCATCTTCCCTGGCCCTAAGTGGAGGGACAATAATCTTGAATTCATTGAGGCGGTGATAAAGGTCTTCCCGTATATTGTTATTCTCCATTTCAACAATCAAATCTTCATTAGATGCAACAATAAGTCTTACATCTACCTTTAAGGTTTTCGTATCCCCGAGGCGGGTAATCACTTTTTCCTGAAGTACTCGAAGTAATTTCACCTGGTTTTCGGCATCCAGGTTAGATAGTTCATCAAGGAAAAGTGTCCCGCTGTTGGCCTGTTCAAATAGTCCCTTTTTATCATAGGTGGCCCCGGTAAAGGATCCTTTGATGTGTCCAAACAACTCACTATTCACAAGTCCTTTGGGCAAAGCGCCACAATCCACAGCAATAAAGGGACCATCTTTCCTTGTACTGTTGTAATGTATTGCCCTGGCTATGTATTCTTTTCCGGATCCGGTTTCACCTTCAATGATCACAGACATATTTACAGGTGCAACAATACGGATGTTTTCCAGGATCTCTCTGAAGTTTTTGCTCTTCCCCTGGATAAAATCCTCTTCAAATGAAATAATTGTTTCATTTTGCCCTGCAATGTCAACCGCTTTTTGTATAAGTCCGAGTACCTCTTCAGGTATCAATGGTTTGGTTATATAATCATACGCTCCCGATTTGATCAGTTTTACAGCGGTAGACAGCTCCTTATAGGCGGTCATAATAATTACCGGGATCGAACTGTTCTTGCTTCTTGCGTGATTTAGAATATCAAATCCATCTTTGTCCGGTAAACGGTAATCGGTTAGAATCAGGTCATATTCACTCTTGTCGAGCTTCTTAATTGCCGAAGCACCAGTGAAGGCTGATTCTGTATGATAACCATTCTTATTCAAATAGTTATCCAGCAACTTACATATATAAGTATCATCATCTATAATCAGTATTCTGTGCATCGGAGTTTTTATTATGATTTAAAGATAGGTAATAATTTCAGATCGTTGATTGTGGTATTATCACCTCAAAAGTGATGAATTTCAACGTTGCAGCTGGTCCCCAATAAGAAGCATTGCAACCATTTTTTATTGACAGCGCTTCTGTATCACAAAAAAGGAATAAATTCACTTAAAATTCTTTCAATGGTATCAATTTTGTAATTCCACTCGTTAAACCAGAAGGTATCAAACCGTAATTAATGATATGCTGCCATTCAGACAAAATTCGGGACTCTACACTGACTACTATGAACTTACCATGGCGCAGGGTTATTTTCACAGTGGTATGAAAGATACACCGGTTGTATTTGATTATTTTTTTCGAAAATGCCCCTTTGAGGGCAGTTATGTTGTTTTCGCAGGTTTGCAGGATATACTTGAGATATTACATTCAATTTCATTTAATAATGACGAAATCAATTATCTCTCCAGATGTGGATTTGACAGCCAATTTCTATCATGGTTAAAGAATTTCAGGTTTGAAGCGGATATCTTTTCCGTAAAAGAGGGAGAACTGGTGTTCCCCTATGAACCCTGCATAAGGATCGAAGGAAATATAATCGAATGCCAGCTGGCGGAGACACTGGTCCTGAATATGATAAATTTTGAATCCCTTATCGCTACCAAGGCGACCAGGATCAAACGTGCTGCCGGCAATCGCCTGTTAATGGATTTTGGTCTTCGACGGGCCCAGGGCCTGGGGGGATTACAGGCCAGCCGGGCAGCAATAGCAGGTGGATTTCATAAAACTTCCAATGTTATAAGCGCATTTCAGTATGGATTGGAACCTTCCGGAACCATGGCTCATTCATGGATTCAGTCATTTGTAGATGAGTATACTGCATTTCGTTATTATGCCGATTTCTTCCCTGATAATTGTGTGCTGCTTGTGGACACATTTGATACGCTGAACAGCGGTGTGCCGAATGCCATAAAAGTGGGTCTGGAAATGAAAGAAAAAGGATTAAAACTCACAGGGATAAGACTTGATAGCGGAGACCTTTCATATCTGAGCAAAAAAGCCAGAAAAATGCTTGATGATGCAGGGTTGGAATATGTACAGATAATTGCCTCCAATCAGCTGGATGAGCATGTAATATCCAGTCTTATTGAACAATCCGCTCCCATTGATGGATTTGGTGTGGGTACAGCAGTTGCCACCGGAAAGGATTCAGGAGCCTTGGATGGAGTTTATAAACTTTCGGTGATCAATCATAAACCTACTTTAAAACGCTCTGAAAGCCCTTCAAAAACAACTCTTCCCGGGAGAAAAGCAATTTACAGGTTTACAGATGCGGAGGGAATATTTCAGGCAGATGTCATTGCTCTTGAAAATGAAAAGGATTTTGATCTTATCCTGCATCCATTTGATACGGGGAAGCAGCTAATCACCAGCGATTTTAGGAAGGAAAGGCTCACACAAAAAGTAATGGAAAATGGA
>CAZIAU010000060.1:0-10508 GCA_964536755.1 uncultured Bacteroides sp.
ATGCGCACTTATATCGGCAGTCGGGTCGATAAGTAAAATGGGTTCCTCTTCTATCCTGATGCAACTGAAAAGCATCAGCAAGGCTAAAATAGGTAGAGTAGATCTGATTTTCATGTAATCGCGCTATGTTGAACTAAAAGTATGAATTCAATGCAATATAAACAACTTACATCATTCATTAAACAATTAGGGTGTGAGATAGGAATTCTGTCTACATTTGCAGTTGTACTTTCTTTTTGGGATAGTTCTTATACTGGATTAAAAGCCCCAGGCACCCGACATTTCCTTTAATCTCCTCTTCAGTCGATCCCCTCGCAAGTGCATTAACTTCAATGATCAGGGATTTTGTAACATCGAATCCCAAACCCAGTGATTCCAGGTATTTGTCCTCTTCATTATCGTAGAGAATCTGTCCGGTTTGCTGATCAATGAGTACAAAATGAACAGGATACATTTTCTTATGCGTACAGAAAGAGAGAATATAATCTTTCTGACCGTAGAATACAATGTTCAGTTCGGCAGTATCCAGCGGACTCAATGTAATGGATTTCGACTGGCTGTATAATTTATGATCCCTCTGAAGATCATACCTGCAATCACCTTCGTTATGATAGTTTTCACAGTTTTGTGATAAAAGACCGAATGGGAGGAACAATAGAAAAGCTGATACTAAACATATATAATGGATTTTTTTCATAGCATTCAGGTTTATCTGTTAACCTTCAATAATTTTTGTTCTCAATTCAATTATTGCTTTCTTCAGATTGTCAAATTCTTCCGGTGAAAGGCTGGGTTGACTCTGGTTATCTGAGCTCCCGATCACCAGCTTTTTAGGCTGACCGGCACCTGGACTCTCCTCGGTTTTAATTGAAATATCCCTGTGCCCCGGATCTATACCATTATAGATATCATGGATATTTTGCAGATCCTCAATTGTTGAAGCCACATTCGGATCATTCCCTTTCACGCTCTCGGCAAAGATCATGAAGTTGTCTATGGTAAATTTCTGGTCAGCCAGATGTTGCAGAAGATAACCGGCCTGTTCATAATCATCGATCAGGTTCACTGCCAGGAAAAGGCTTTCGGCAAAAGCTCCCGCAGACAACATTACCACTGTGTTTGACCTTTCATTTTTTTCACAGAAGGCAAGAATATTCATAAAGGCTTCATTGGAGATATTATAAAGGGAATCCATATATTCCACGTTATTCCTTGCATTGTCAATCATCTTTTCATCCACTGCTTCGTTGATCCGCACCTCTTCGGCCAGTTTTTTCACTACCTCCAGGTAATCGAGGGTGGCCTCATGCCTTCCAAAAAGGGCAGCATAAGCAAGGTCCGTCATATATACTCCCAGTATGTATGTCTTTGATTTTGTATTATGATATTTGTCGGCCTGCTCAACAGGATTCAGAAGGTCGCCGTCATATGTCATTTCAGCCATATCAATTATGCTGAGCATCTCTCCGGGCGAAGGATATAAGTGATAGATCTGGTTAAACGACCCGATTCCATCATTCTGGTTTCCCGGTTCCAGATTATCAATCAGAGTGGGTGTTCCTTTATTACCGGTATTACATCCAGAAGCTAATATGAGGCTCATTAATGCAATCATAGTTCCGAAAGTATATTTGTTTTTACTCATAGGATGTGTGATGTTTCAAATAGGTTTGACCATACAATTTATAATAATAATTTAAATTCCTGGCGGGTAACTAATTCCTTTGCCGAAATTCCCCCACAAATATTAAAGTTTTTCGCAAAACACTATATCTTAATAATAAGTAAAGAACCAGGGACATAATCCAGATGACTGTAATATTGAATGGAAGAGTTTTTATATATCTGTTTCCAATTCTTTTCAAAGATGCCAGGAAATGGGCACGTCCGTTTCTCCGTAAAGGATACATATAAACGGGTTCCATTTTGCGGATTAATTCATCATCTTTTTTTACGATCTTATGCAATTCAGTTCTGTTCAGGACCAGGTTTGCCAGCTGGTCATTGTAGTAAGACCTTTTCAAGTCGGTGTATTCGGCCAGTCCGCCGGCCGCAATTCTCAGTGAATCCAGAAGAGCATCCTTCTCTGCCGATAATCTTTCCCTTTGTAATGAAAGAGCGGTCTGGTATTTACGCAGCCAACGGATAGCCTTTTCACCTGCGACGGTCGTAAAATTGTCAGGGTAGAGATCATCGAGTCCCGTATAGCTTTTGGTGAGGAAGATTGAAGAAAACCCGCTTCTGATGGTATGGAGCCGTTTGGAAAGTCCGGAATCTACGGATTTGGTCCTTAAACTCTCATTTGCATCCTGGATCTCCTGGATCAAAGCTGGAATGAGGAATTGCATATCGTAGGTAATATTACTTTCAAGCATTTCATGTTCATAAAAGTCTTTCTGGTAACGGTTGTTCACAAACTGGTTCACCACAAGTGCTTCATAAGCCCAGCGACTGGCCATCAGGTCTCCTGTTATCGGAACAGTATTATATGATGCAAATTTATAGTACAGTTTATCAAATTTAACAATAACACCGGCAAGGAGGATCTGTGGAACCAGCAGAAAGGGGACAATCACATAGATGGCCACAACTGATTTCAGGCCGTCGGAAATATTAAGTCCAAGAAGATTTGCAAAACATGCTGTGGAAAAGAGAACCAGCCAGTAGGATATGGTGAGGCCTTTTATCTCCATGATCATGTTGCCGATGATCACGAAAAAAAACATCTGTATACCCGAGAGGATAAATAGAAATGAAATCTTTGACAGCAGATAAGAAGACCGGTTCAGGTTCAGGAAAGACTCCCTCTCCTGGATTCTCCTGTCCTTTATTATCTCTTCAGCAGCAATAATCAAACCCAGGAAAAGTGCTACAATGACACTCATAAACAGGTATGCCGGAAGATTCTCATTCTGACTGAAAATGTAACGATGGGGATCCGACTCATCGCCTGACACATATTTGGAGAAGAAACCCAGGATAACAGCTAGCAGGGGAGCTACAAAAAGGGCAATTGACATGAACTGCCGATCGGCCAGTTTGGAAAGCAGGTTCCTGTGAAAAAAGATCAGGAATTGCCTGAATGCTCCGGGAATCATAAACTTATTATAAGGGACCCAGCTTTCCCGGGTTTCGAATTTCAATGCGGATTCGATCTTTTCCCGGTAGAGTCTGTACCATTTGTCAGGAGGGGTTTTCCGCTGTGATGTGAATTCCCCGAATTCATTAACGTTTCGTGCTTCGATTACCTGCAGGATCTCCTCAGGATTGGTATTCCCGCAGGTTGGACATTCATTTTCTCCTGCATCAACTCTTTCTGCCAGCATCTTGAAGTAGGAAATCCCCTCGATGGGATTTCCGGAATAGACGGGATACCCTCCACGGTCCAGAACCAGCAGATGGTCAAATTGCTTAAAAAGGTCCGAGGAAGGCTGATGAATATTGGCCAGTACAAGTCTTCCACTCATAGCCTGTTCCTTTAGAAGAGCTATGACATTTTCAGAATCGGTTGATGAGAGTCCGGAAGTGGGCTCATCAACGAACAGTATCTGTGGCTCCCTGATAAGCTCAAGTGCAATGTTCAGCCTTTTTCTCTGCCCCCCGCTGATAAACTTGTTTAAAGGCGACCCAACTTTCAGATTCCTGGCTTCGAACAGGTCCAGTTCATTTAACAGATTCGTTACTGCTTCCTTTATCTCTTCCTGTGAATGCCCGTCCAGGCATAACTTCGCATTAAACCACAGGTTCTGGTAGACAGTCAGTTCCTCTATGAGAAGATCATCCTGTGGAATGTAGCCGATCATTCCCTCCACCTCTTCAGCATCATGGATGAGATGGTGCCCATTAATAAATATGTCGCCATGGTCGAGTTCCAGACTGCCATTTAATACCTTTAACAGGGTCGATTTACCTGCCCCGCTGCCTCCGATGACCCCCACAAGCTGGCCTCCTTTTCCATGAAAACTAAAACGGTGTATTCCGTTGACAGAATTCTTAAAGCGAAACTCGATGTCACGGGCCAGAAAATCAACTGCATATCCATCTGTATACCTGATAAATCCCGAGACAATATCAGAATAATAGATGGGTGTTATCCCTTCTCCTCTTATGGCGCTTCCCTTGGGGAGAATATATACATGTCTTGGAAATATATATTTGCCATTGTTATGCAACCGGGCGCTTCCTACATACTGAAACAGGTAGATGTCGGCCCTCTGGATCTTTAAAACATATATCTGTCCCGTCAGGTTATCCTTCTGAAGGTGTCTGATTTCTCCTGCCATATATTCAGGGTCATCCATAATAATCAGGATCCGCTCCGGATTGGGTACATTATAAAACTTCTCAACAATAAAAGCAGTGCAATTTTCATATTCCTCTTCAGTAATCAACAGGCCGCTAGCCACTGTCCTGACGGCATCCTCCAGAGTGTCTGTGAATCCTGCTGTATATGAGGAAGCATTTGAGAAGTATTTAGAAAACCTGATCAGGCTCAACAGGATTATAAAACGGTGTCGAATATGAAGTTCTTCAACGATCTGGTTACAAATACCCAGCATTTTTACAGACCAGGCGGAAATTTTTTTATTCTTTCTTCCTTTTTGGTATTGATCCAGTTCATCGGTATATTCATCGAAGATTGCAAGATACTTTTCGGCCAGTCTCGGATTGAATTCCTGGAGCAGGAATGTTTCCACGAAATTTCTTGCCAGGAGATGCACAACTTCCCTGTTTATGCTTACCATAATGGCAAACAGGCGCATCAGGGAGTGGAGCATCGATTCATTCATGCCTGAATACCATTTTCAGGCAACCCTGATCTTCACTGTTCTTTTCGAAGATCAAACTTCCACCGTGAGTTTCCATAATCATCTGGGAGACAGCAAGGCCGATCCCCATGGAAAGATTCAGAGGAGTATCTTTACCACAAAAGTGACGGGATAGTATATCAAACTGGGTATCGATATAATTGGCTCCTTCGTCCCTGACCCATATGGCCAGTTCTCCACCCGTATCGGAGGTGTCTACTGTTATAGTCCCGTTTTTTTCGGTATGTTCCTTTGCATGCCTGATCAGGCTGACCAGGCAACTTACCAGTAATCCCGAATCACCCGTAATCTCGTGATCCGGCGATTCATGATTTCTTTTTAAAGTTATTCCCTGTTCTTTCAGCTCCTCACTGGTTTCAATGGATCCAAACTGGATGATCTGTTTTAACAGGACTTTGTGACTTTTCAGCTTAAATCCCGAAGATTTCAGTACTGATATCTGTTTTGCAAGCATGGAAAATTGCTCCAGCTTGAATACCGAGTGATCCAGTATGTTTACCACATCGGTCAACTCATCTCCCTCTATCTTTGTTTTTAACAGGTGCAGGGTTCCCATTATCCTGTTCAGAGGTGCACTTATCTCATTGCTGATTGAATTGATAATCTCCGACTTCAGTACATCCACTTTTAAAAGCTCTTCGTTGGCCTTTCCCAGCTCTTCCAGGATCTGTTTGTTCTTTTTCCTCAAATGATACACTTCCAGGGAACTGTTGATGGATTGACGGATCTCATCAGGGACCATGGGCTTCTTTATATATCCGTGGACCCGGCCTTTGTTTACAGCTTCAATGACAGTTTCAGTGTCTGTAAATGCCGTCAGGAGGTACCTTCTTATGTCAGGGTATTTTTCCGCAACAGTTTGTAACAGCTCTGTACCAGACATCTCCGGCATGCGCTGGTCAGATATTAGCACCTGGATTTCCTCCTTATCCAGAATGTCCAGTGCCTCCTTTGGGGATTCTGAAAGAATAATATGGAAATCCTTTCGAAAAGTTGCTTCGAACACCTTCAGATTAAAAGGAAGATCATCCACGAAAAGCACAGTAGGTTTTACCTGGGCCATGGTGAAAACAGTAATGGGTTGAATAGCTCTCCCAAATATAGGCCATTTAAGCCAACCACCCATAAATAAATAAAACCAGGATCTGTTAATAACGCAGATAATATCAACAAAATGCATTATTTTTAATTATTGACTGATTTTTATAAATTGTGGTGCCATAAAAAACTGAAAACTGAAACCTAAATAAAGGAAATATGAAACCAGCTACATCACGCCGCTTATTCAATTGCATTTTTGGATTAACAGCAGGCACACTCCTTATTCTATCCGGATGTAAGACATCCCCTCAAAAACAGGATGCCTCAGGCACATCAGAAGGTGAGCCGACAAAGGAGGTTGTAATACAGAAACTGTCGGGCTATCCAATTCCCACCTCATTTGAAATTACCGAACTTATCCAACAGGCGGGAGCGCCATATATCCTGACACTTTCAAATGAGCCCGGGAAAGCAGGAGATTATATAACCCAAAAGGATCAGGCACTTAATCTGGGCGTTTACGGAACAGATCTTTGCTACGCAAGTACATATATGATGAAACAGGGAACCATGCTTTTTCTTGAATCATCGAAAATACTGATTGATGAACTTGGGATAGCCACTACTTTTAATTCCGACTATGGACAGCGAATAGAAGCCAACCTGGATGACAGGGACTCTCTTATACGGATCGTTTCTGAATCCATTAATGATACATGGAAATATCTGGTTCAGAACCAGCAGGATGTGCTGGCCAGACTGGTTGTTTGCGGCAGCTGGATCGAAGGTATCTACATAACCAGTAATATTGCGCTGACCTCTGCGGATAACAGTGAATTCATGGAGATCCTGGCTAAGCAGAAGAAATCTTTAAATACACTGATTGTAATGCTGGAACCTGTTAAAGATATGGAGGAGGTTACCAGTGTCTTCAAGGGATTATTTGACCTTCAGGCCCTGTACGGGGGGGTGGAAGACAGTCTGTCAGAGGAGCAACTTGACAGTCTGACAGAGATGATCGACAATTTGCGTAGAGCTATCGTTTAGAGTTCTCACAGCCTTCAGGGCTGAACCGACATCGGGACTCTCCACCATGGGTTCTGAACAAGTGATATTTCTGCTTAAAGAACAGGCCCTGAAAGGAAGACTTGTTATTATAAAAATTCACCAGTCCTATTCAGATATCTATAAACAGTTTGACAGGTTCCTGGTACTTGACAAAGAAGGTTATGTGATATACAAGGGACATCCCATCGAAGTAAATAGTACCCCGCCCTTTCGGCTGAATTGATTAACTTAACATCGGGACAACTATTGATCAAAACTAATCTATCATGAGAAGAACTTATTATTTGAGTATTCTGGCGGGATTCCTTTTTCTCCTGTTCGTATCATTCACTACTGAATCCAATGAAGTACCACAGATCCCCGAGGAAGTGAGTGTGATACTTGCTGCATCATGTTACCATTGCCATTCCGCCGGTTCTAAGAATAAGGATGCCCTGGAAAAATTGAATCTTGAAAAGTGGGATGAGTACAGATTAATGAAAAAGATAAGTCTATCAGGAGATATATGTGAAATGATTGAAAAGAACAAAATGCCGCCTGCAAAGTACCTTGGTATAAACCCGGACAAAGAATTAACAGAAAAGCAAAAAAAGATCCTCTGCGAATGGACCGAAAAGGAGAGTGCCAGGCTTATGAATGGTGAATAATGAAGAAACCAATCAGAAATACGGGATTGGGCCTGCTGGCATCTCTGGTCATCCTTCAATTATTCCAACCGGATCGAAATCAGGGGAAAATAAGTCCGGTTGATAATATGGTTGCAATAACAGGCATGCCTGACAGCCTGTCTTCGATATTCGTAAACTCATGTTTCGATTGTCACTCGAACCATACGGAATACCCCTGGTATAGTTACATCTCACCCATTTCCTGGTACCTTGAAAGTCATATCAGGAAGGGACAGGATCATGTAAACTTCGACAATTTCGGAAACCTGGATAAAATCGGGAAGATTGGAATCCTTACCAAAATCTGTGATGAAATTGAAACCGGTTCCATGCCATTGAAAAGTTACCTGTTAATTCACCGAAAAGATGTTCTCGGTGATAAGGAGAAGGAGGTTCTGTGTTCATGGACTGAACAGGAAGCCCTTAAAATTATGAGAGAATGATATGAACTATATTCCATCATTAAAATTCAATTATTCGTAAAAATGCTGGGAAGGTTTCTGCCTGGTTGATTGACAATAATAAAATTATAAGATAATTTAATGGGATAATTTAAATGAATTAAATAGATATAACTATGAGAAACCTTGTGAAGATAGTATTGCTGATCAGCCTGAGCGCGGGTTTCACTTCCTGCGAAATGGTCAGGGGCTGGTTTGAGGTTGAATTCGATTCCACCCTCAACGGGGATCTGAATATAGATGTCCAGGAATCTGTCAAGAAATCCACAAACAGTCATGGATTTCAGGCTTCAACAACATTGAGCCTGCTGGATGATGAAGAGATTGCAAGGTATGAAGACAACATTAATGAAATAGAGGTTACCGGAATAGTTGCTGAAGTCACTTATCTGAGTACCTCCAGTGTAATCTTCAGTAGTGAAACCTCTTTCACCATCACGGATGGTTCCAGCACGGTGAACTGGACCCTGGGTAATGACTGGACGGTTTTTCAAGGCGCGGAGTTGTCCCTGGAGGACCTTGGAGGAACATACGATCTTGTGAAAGAGATCCTTGATAAACACGGGGAATTCCAGGTGAGTACTGTTGGGGAGTGTTCCGAATCTGGTGTTTCCATAACCATCCAGATCGGTATCGATGTGATAATCAAAGCAAGTCCGCTTTAGTGGGAAGTATAAAAGCCTTTGCAAAAGCCGGAATAGTGGTCATCTTATGTTCACTTGCTTCCTCCTGCGAGATGATTAAAAGCTGGTTTGATGTTGAGTTTGCAACCACTCTCATCGGAGAATTGAATGTTGATATACAAGAGCCAGCAATACAATCCACCTCTGACTATACCTTTTACTCTCTGGCTCAAATTAATCCGCTGGATGATGAACAGATCGCAGAGTATAAAGACAATATCAGGGAAATTGAAGTCACCCGGATCACTGCAGCACCAATTAAGTAGAATGATCAGAGAGGATGATAACCCAGTCCCGGTCTTTGTTATAGGGGGCACTGCTTATGGTTACATTTTTTCCTCCGCGGATGGATTTTATTTCACCTTTGATCAACTCACCCCCGGTCCGGGGATCAAACCATCTGACTGAATATTGATTTGGATCTCCTGTCAAATCAATGGAAACCGGACCTCCCTCCGGCAAATAGATAGCGTAAACAGTACCTGGTTCTGAGAAACAGTAACCTTCCGATACCAGTTCATCGTGATTGCTCATCTCATGAAAGGGAAGATGTTTCTGGAAAAATTCAATGGCATAGCGGGTCTGGTCCCACATAATCTCCCTGCTTCGCCAGTCCTCACAATTGAGATCACCATTGGCATAATTATACCCGAAATACCATTCCACCCCTGCTCCACCTGCCATCAGGTTACCCCACAGGGCTTCTTCACGGATGGTATCATGTTCCGGATCATCCGAGTCGGGCATCACACCCATCCAGGCTGGTCCGAGTTCGTCCGAACACACAACCCATGGTCTTGATGATTCGGATGAAAGATTGATCCATTTCATTGTATAGTCATGTATTCTGGAGGGAGGACTTAATTGTAACGAGGGACCATCCATATCGGGAAATCCAAGAAATGGTTCTATAAGTTCGGTATGGGAAGGATCGCCTGAATGAGTGTGAACCACGATAAAGCTGTTATATGGATCTGTATTTCGGATATAAGACATCATATCCTTCCTTTGTTCAACAGTCTGGCCTACAGGGGTCCATGGGGCCGGCCCGTTTTCCTCCCCGATATTCCAGGTGATGGCCAGGTGATGGGAAAACCGGGAAATTAGCTCCCTCAAATAGAGTCTTCTCTGTACATCCAATCTGCCTGCATCCAGAAGGCACTCATTTTCAGTTTCCTGCAAAACAACATGCATCATAATTCCCAGTTCCTCCATATGGGTAAAAAGGATCTCCCACTGGTCCAGCTTTGAACAATCGAACCGGTATCTTTCGTTCCTGCTGGTCCAGGGCCAGACATCTTCTCCGTCACCCAGCACATTCATGGTAAGGAAATATGCCGAGTTCATGCCCTTCGATGACAGGTAATTCGTTGCCCCGATCAATCCCTTGCCTTTTTCGTCCTGCCAGACAGGATCACCCGGTTTCCAATCCTGGATATGTGCAGTATAGCTGTGCAGCTCTGAGTTTGGATTATCTTCTCCCATCCGGCGAAGGTTGTTACCCCCGTAGGACGTTCCGTCAAAATCCCGGTATGCAAGCAGGTTCTCCGGACTGTCTGTACCTCCCTTGATAAAATAATTACCCGAACCGGCAAATCGCAGATATCTTTCTCCCACATATTCAAGCCTTCCGTGGGCACGGAAATCCCTTCCGGTTTTATCGGAAGGATCTACCTCGAATGATCCTGTCGTTCCATTGAAAGAAACCGGTGATCCTGCTTCAGGATCCTCATTTATTGCCAGGTCGGGCCCTTCTCT
>CAZIAU010000061.1:0-10331 GCA_964536755.1 uncultured Bacteroides sp.
AAAGTAATAAAAACCCTGTGATATTGAAGAAACATCGATTCTGGAGGAGTTAGTTATTTCGGTTTGTAATTGCAGTTTACCATCAATCGAATAGATTCTAAGAAATCCGTGACCAATCATTTTTTGCGCTTCAATCTGGAGGAAATCAGTGAATGGATTGGGATATACTTTAATCACCTTATTATAATAGGGATGAACGGTGCCGGAAACATCATATCCCCGGAAAACAATTTGATCGATTAACCAACCATCCTTGTTACTATCAATTGAATCAGAAACAAATCTGAATTTCAATATTGGTCTGCTCTCAGTTTCAACTTCAGATTTTTTAACTAATGCAAGCCATACCCAGTGAAGTTCTGTGTATATCCAGTCATCTGACGATCCGGAGAAAGCCGGGATTCCTCCATCAATAGTATCTGAAGCTGTATACAATCCTATGAAATTATTGAAAACATTACCATCATCATTCAGGACATTTTTCCAGGATGCGCCATTATCATATGAAATCTCGATTATTCCACCATCTGACAATGAATCAGTATGATACCTGTGATAGAAGGAAAGGATGGCCTCAGGCCAACCGTAGTGTTCATACTTTGGGATTGAAAGTAAAAAATAATCATCGGCTGAGGGAGGATAACTGTTAATCGTATCAGTGATTATAATTGACTGGCCTGACAATGAACTGTCCAAATAACTTTTATCGGCTTTACCAATTTGCCAGACATTTTCCGCCGGGAAAGGAATTGTAATCCATTCATGTAAAGGCATAAAAGTAATAGTGTCCTCAAATAAAAGTTCACCGTGAGGTTCCGAAACCTGACATATGCATATGCTGCAGAATGATATATAGAATCCGATACCTAGGGCAATTGAACGTTTCATTGTTGGTACATATATGTGCGGCTGACCGAATAAATCAAAGCTAATGGTAAGTTAGGGAATATTCTTCTAATGTCATCCCCTCATCTTTAAAACTCGGCGGATAGTGTGAACCTGAATGTATTATCCAGAGGAGAGTTTTGACCAATTGCAGCTTTTAAATAAGAGATATCAGCAGCCAGGAAATTGTACCTCCCTCCTATGCCAAAGGTAAAGAACCTCCTGTTACCTTTAGCCTGATGTTCGTGGTGGTACCCAAGGCGAACAGCAAAAGTATTATCGTACCAGTATTCTGCCCCAACGCTGAAGTTAATTTCAGATATCTCTTCCTGGAAAATACTGTAGGTTCCATCTGATTTCTTGAATCCAGGAGCGTCATAGAAGGACTGAATCATTCCGGTAATTACTGACTCAGGGACTTCCATTCCACGAACCACCATGAGATTTCCTGTGAGTGTATCCTCAACATAAACCGGCAGGGTGGGAACCATTAACTTATTAACGTCCGCCAGTATGGAGATAGAATTTGATTCGTTTAATTTAAGTTTTACTCTGCTGCCTGTTCGTAAATATGTTGGTATGGGAGTTTTATTTTCTGAATTGGTTTGGTAAGAGATCGGAGTTCCAATATTAGAGATATTACACCCTATTGCCCATTGAGCATCTTTATTGGCTATCCCAAATTGATTTTGATAATATATACTGAGATCCCCGGCTACAGACCTGCCAGGTGGATGGTCAATAATCAGATCGGAATGAATATACCTTATTGTCAGTCCCCCGGAAAGATTATCAGTGATTCTTCGGGAATAGGAAAAATCACTGGCGAGTTAGAAGTGATAACTATAATTTATTACCCCAGATAAATTTGTGAATTGAACAGATCCCAAAGACAGATAGCTGAATGAGCTGCTCAGGACGTTCTTTTCATTGATGCGGTAATAACCGGAGAGATAACCCAGGTGTATATTCGGGATGAGATTAGTTAACCACGGGGTATAGTTAGCAGAAACTCCTCCTTTCCCGTCGATAAAGGCATATTTTGCAGGATTCCAGTGTTGGGAATTTATATCAGGTTCAGAAGCTATTCCCGCCTCTCCCATGCCTGCTGAACGGGCATCAGGGGCAATGGTAAGAAAGCGAGTTGATGCAGAATAACCGTAGTAGAAAGATCCGTCAATTTCGTTTGTTGTTATTTGACCGTTTAGTCTACAGTTGGGAGAGGATAACACTACTAAAAGGAAAATCACACAAGTAGTGTATTCATTCATTGTCTTGATATTAAAGAAAAACAGCCTTTGGCTCAATGTGATAACGATTCACCAGGTAGGGTATTGTTTGAAAGAGGCTATTTCTTAAAGTAAACCAGAAATTCATCTTCGGCCACTTCACTGATCCAGTAATCATAACCCAGTCCGACTGCCTTATCAATAAGTGGCGCGGGTATGAATGGAGCATTGATTTCCAGGATCTCATCTTCCTTAAGTCGTTTTAATGCCGATAAGACTTCATGGACAGGTTGTTCACCTGCATTCAGCATATCACTTATATCAATTTTATTGCTGACTGAATCGAAGGAAAACCAATCCGGAACCTCAAAATTATAATTTGTCTCTTCCTCGGTGAAGTGATCCTGCAATTGTTGTCCGGCTGCTTCACGAAGTGTATTGATCAACTCTTCCACTTTTACACCACCAATGATAGCTGCCTGGCTAAGGGAAGTTACCCGGGCAATGGTCTTTCTCAACAACGGATTTTTTAATTTCTTAAACTGCGGTGCTGCCCGGATCAGCTTCTCTTCCAGTTCAGGATATGCCTCCAGCAGATCATGGATCTTCGTTTTTGGCGTAATTATTAAGGGCTCCATTCTATTCCTCCCTTTTTTTTCCGTATGATAAAATACGCTGTTCCCCTTCCAGGGCTCTTGCCCCGGTAAGGTCCTGGGACACCTCAAGTGTTCCGAGATATTCACCTATTTCATCCCGAAGAGCATAATACTCGATCAGGATGAATTTACCCTTCATCTGAATCCAGAACGGGGCATGAGAAGCCTTCCCCGATTTAAAATCATCGAGGATCTTCTCAACAATATCAACACTGCCCGGGGGATGGCAAAGCCTGACATCCCTGTTGATGATGGACCTGCTACGGGCAAATATCCGATGCGCTCCCTGGGTGAAATATTTAACCCTGTCATCCTTGTCCACAAAGGTCATATCAACGGGGACAGTATTTAATATGGCCATTATTTCTTTAGAGTTAAAACTCCCGGATGGCAATTGAACGGTACCGTCTCCGGAGGTCTTTGTTCCTGTTTCATGTGATCTTTCAAATCCTTCAGGTTTCCATTCAACCTGTGGGTCATAAAGAGTAAATCCAAATTCCAGGGTCTGTTGATGAATATTCCACCACTCCTCCTCGGTTATCACATCCATTGCCATTGGGAACAGGATCTCTTCTTCCTTTTGCACCATGTCGTCCAATGCTTTTACAACAGGGTAGAAGATCAGATCCAATGATTCAAGGAGGTCGTTCTTGCTCAATTCAGGTTCTTTTAAAAGGGCAATGCAGCCTTTTAATTGTTCCCTGATCTCATCATGCTTACCCCACATCACTTTCGGTGGTCCGGTTATCTCCCTTTTTTCCAGGTAAGGAAATACCAGGTATTCCTTTCTTTGATAATGCTTGTCCACATCCATCAGATCATTGAAGCAAGCCAGCAGAATATTCCTGAAATTGGGGAAATTCCCTTCAGGGACTTTAACCACCGAGTCCAGCAGATCCCTGGTCTTCCCTGTGACTTTTTTCAATTCCCGGTTCTCCTGTATAAACAGATCCACGGGGTGACCTTCTGGGATTTCCTTTGATCCGGATTGATCAACATGTCCTTCCAGAACTTCCCCGTGAATGTCACAGAGTTTTAACACTTCCGTTTCAGGCAGTCCTTCGCTGATCAATTCCTGTTCTGCCTCAACAACCTCACCATAGGGTACCGATTGCAGTGTGTCGATTAATTCCTTTCGGACAGAATCAGGAGATTCCCCATCATGAAGTTTCAGGATCAACTCTTTTAACCGTTCCTTTCTGTACTTGGAATTATTTATAAGTTCACTCATTATCTTCCAGTTTTATAATAATTTGGTTTTGTTCTCCGGTCTTGGGGCTTTGATGACCAATATCCTTACCGGTTCCGAACTTTCATTGCTAATATAGTGAAGAACGTTGGCCGGACTTTCGATAAGGGTGTCTTATGCGGTTTAAGACTTTCCCCCGGCTTAAGAGTAATATGCATTACCTGGGCCGAAGGCTCATCATAAAGTGTCCTGACATCAACACCGTGGGGATTCTCTTTGATTGGTTCTGTTTTATAACTCTTTGTTTTCATATTTTTCCTCTTACTTAATGATTTCAACCATATAGTATTTGACGGTTCAGAACAGCCTTTCCCTCTTTGATCTTTCCCGCCAGGGAAGCAATGGTTTCCGACTTTGCCAGCTTCAGAATACGATCTCTTATTTTAGCGTATTCATCATGCAGCGGACACGGAATGGCATCATTGCAGTGTTTTAATCCAAAGCCACATTTCGTAAACAGGCGATCACCTTCAGTTACCGTGATCACATCATACAATGAACGGTCGGAATTGTAGTCAGGGAAGTAAAATCCCCCGCCGCGACCTTTCAATGAAAATAAGACCTGGTGGGTGGTCAGAATATGTAATACTTTAGCTGTAAATGCAGTGGGTGCATCAATTTCCTTCGCAATTTCTACCACACCGGGCCGTTTGTCCTCCCAATTCCTTAGTTGAACGAACACCAGGGCCCTGATGCTGTATTCTGTACTTTTTGAAAGCATATTTAAATATTAATCTGGTTGCTTACAAAGATAAAAAATTATAAAATGATATAAAGGTCATTATATAATTTATTTCTATATTTGCTGAGAAATCATGATATAGTTGGCAATGAAAACACGAAAACTCTGGATCGGATTTATTCTTGTCCTGGTCATCTCCTTCGGGATACTGGGATCTATTGGCAGTGAAATATACCGGAAAGCTCCTCCCATTCCTGAAAAAGTAGTCACTCCGGATGGAACAGTATTAATGACTGCTTCAGATATAAAGGATGGTCAGAATGTATGGCAGTCCATGGGTGGCCAGGAAGTTGGCACCATCTGGGGGCATGGAGCGTATAAAGCACCCGACTGGACTGCCGACTGGCTTCACCGCGAGGCTGTTTTTATACTGGATCAATGGTCAGAGGAAGGATTCTCCATACCATACGATGAGCTGGAACCTGAAAAAAAAGCCATGCTTGAACAGAGGCTTAAGACTGAAATGCGCAAAAACCGGTACAATAATAAAACTCAGAGTCTGGTCGTATCCCGGTCCCGTGCAGATGCTTTCTATTCCAATAGTAAACATTATACGGGATTATTTATGAACGATCCCGGCCAGGCTGATCTCAGGGAATCATACAGTATTCCTCCCAACAGTATAAAAGATCCTGAAAGAATGAAAAAAATGAATGCATTCTTCTTTTGGGCGTCATGGGCAACCGTAACTGAGCGGCCAGGCAAGGATATTACATATACCAATAACTGGCCACCGGAAAAACTGGTTGGAAATGAACCTACCGGTTCTTTGATACTGTGGACGGGTTTCAGTGTGATTATTTTATTATTTGGAATTGGGTTACTCGCCTGGTATTATGCAACGAACAGAGAAGAAGATAAAAATCCGGATATACCCTCTGTAAATCCACTGTCAGGAACAAAGCTTACCCCATCTATGAAAGCCACACTTAAATATTTCTGGGTGGTAACGGCCCTGATCCTGGTACAGATATTAATGGGAGTGGTGACAGCGCACTATGGTGTCGAGGGACTTGGTTTCTACGGGCTTCCCCTGGCTGACGTGCTTCCTTATTCCATTTCACGTACCTGGCACATACAACTGGCTATTTTCTGGATAGCCACCAGCTGGCTGGCCACGGGATTATTCATAGCACCCGCCATATCAGGCAAGGAACCAAAATATCAGAAGCTGGGAGTAAATATCTTATTCATCGCCTTACTGGTGATAGTAGCAGGATCTCTTGTTGGTCAATGGCTGGGTGTAATGCAGAAGCTTGGGCTTGTACAGAATTTTTATTTCGGGCACCAGGGATATGAATATGTTGATCTCGGGAGGTTCTGGCAGGCATTTTTGTTTTCTGGTTTGATTATTTGGTTATTCCTGATGGGAAGAGCATTGCTGCCGGCACTTAGGGAAAAGAATGAAAACAGGCATTTGTTGCTTATGTTCTTAATTTCGTCCATTGCTATTGCGGCATTTTATGGTGCAGGATTAATGTGGGGAAGGCAGACACATCTTGCCATAGCAGAATACTGGAGGTGGTGGGTGGTCCACTTATGGGTTGAAGGTTTCTTTGAGGTATTTGCAACAGTGGCTATTGCTTTCCTGTTCGTGAGGATGCAGTTAATACGAGCCTCAATAGCAACAACCAGCGTTCTTTTCGCAACGATCGTCTTCTTATCAGGGGGGATCATTGGAACCTTCCATCATCTCTACTTCACAGGGACACCCACAGCTGTGCTGGCACTGGGAGCCAGCTTCAGTGCGCTGGAAGTGGTTCCCCTTGTTTTGATGGGTTTTGAAGCATATCACAATATCAGGTTAAGTCGCGCCAGGGAATGGGTAAGTGCCTATAAATGGCCCATATATTTCTTCATTTCCGTAGCCTTCTGGAATTTCCTGGGAGCAGGGATATTTGGTTTTCTTATCAATCCGCCGATAGCTTTATACTATATGCAGGGATTGAATACGACCCCCGTTCACGGTCACACAGCATTATTCGGAGTGTATGGAATGCTCGGTATCGGGTTGATGCTTTTCGTTTTGAGAGATATGAATCTGCAGGTTACCTGGAAGGAAAGACCCATCAAAATCGCCTTTTGGGCGATCAATATCGGGCTGCTTTTGATGGTGTTGATCAGCGTATTACCAGTCGGCCTGGCCCAGACGGCAGCGAGCGTGAAACACGGGCTCTGGTATGCCCGCTCGGCTGAATTCCTTGAGCAGCCAACCCTTGAGACTATTCGATGGTTAAGAGTGATCGGCGACACCATCTTTGCTATTGGAGCACTGTTTCTGGGTTGGTTTGTATTTGGTTTGAAAGGAGGCTGGTCAATACGGAAAAGTTAAAATCTTTGAGAGTAGTAAACCCGTTGATACAGTCACTATCGTTGAACCACTTGCATTGAATGTTTATCGTAATCTACCTTCACATCTTTGAACATGAAGAGATTATCGCTGATCCTCAATGCTATGCCACTGGATGTTGAAACATTCCTGAGATTGACTTCCCTGGTTATAACATAGGGAAACTTTTCCTGGTAGGAATCGTCGGTCATTTTTGGATTGAAATCAAACCGGGAAAGAGTACAATTATCATAAACAAGATTCTTGCAGTAGTTGGATCCCATGATTCCCCAGTATTTTCTGTCGTTTATATCATTTGTCTGACTGCAGTTCATGAATGATACATTAATGGCGCGATTAACCGAAATGTCATAGGAGCCCATGGAGACAGGTCTTCCCGCCGATCCAATGGTACGGTATGTTTTATGTCCGGTCAGAATGGTGTTCTGAACAGTTACGTAAGCGCAATCATGGATATTGAAGAAGCCGCCATAAGGAGCACCTTGTTCTCCTTCTACGGTGACCCCTGTTCCAGTCCATCCACCAGCACATTGGAACGCCTGATGGCGATGTTTCGGTTATAACAGGTGTACTTCGATTCCGCCTTATTGGCAATTGTGATAAAAAGCCCACCGGTGATCTTCAGAATCTTCCCGTCTATAGGTAGGGCAGTAATTTCCGTGATCTGGCCGAAGTCCCAGATGATAGGAGCATCCATATTTACATTGCCCTTTTTATCCACTACAAAGATATCCGTCTGCGGAGATCCATTATTTTGGTTTGGCCCAAATCGGATATAGCGCATTACATGCGAATTGGTGACAATCATCAGGCAGGTTCCGGGCAGGGGAACTGAAATTTTCTCCTGGTCACTACTTAATGATGATATCCCTTCAGGTTCAAATGATTGCAGGTTGGATCTGACCATGAAAACAGAAGCCCTTCGATTATAAACATCTGTATCGTCAATAATGAAGGTCGCCGTGCCGAAATCGGTTTCGGTCTGAATGACAGCTGTGCGCTCCTTTCCTCCGATGTAATATGTGGCTCCCTCATCGGCTTTCACAACAAGGGAACGCTGATTGGCGAATGCATGGGCTGCAGCAATAGCATCTATATCATCGGTATTCCCATCGCCCCTGGCACCAAAGTCACAATATCGGACCAAACCAAGTTTTTTGAATCTATCGACGTCCTTCGGGGATACATTTACATGTAATTCTCCTTTTTCATTGTTGTAAACCAGGGTTTTCTTTCTTAAGGAGGTTACCACGACTTTTTTAGTCGGGGTTTCGGGCTGACCCTTTACCACAGATACGCAGGAATAAAAAAAGAACAGTAAGAACAAATATTTCGTCATGAGTATATATTAATAGTTATCAATATTCTTTATAATACCCACTATTATTTCTCAAATATAACTCGCTTTCAATTCAACTATTCAAGTATCCTGAATTATTCAGGATTTACAGATAGCAAAATCTAAGTACTTCTCTTCTCTGTGGTGATAAACAATTATTTTAGAAATGGGTTATGAATAAGATATTAATGCAAAAAACATTCCTGGAATTTAAAAAGGTAATAAACAGACCGGTTTGGAATCCAACGGATTTTTAAATAGATTCAACACAAAACATTTCATACCTGGTGAGTAGGATGCTAAAAAGTAAATGGATATATGCTGGTATTGTGATACTTCTTATATTCCTGAATTCCTGTTCTGCGCCTTTGGAATGGCCAGAGTCTCCATTGTATAATTTCGAGCAGGGAGCATCGGGTATAACTCAACCGGCAGACCTGGAAAGCGCCCGGGAGGAGATTGTGGGCCATTATGCGCATTATGATGTTGTTTCATACAAAGATACCACCACCAGAACTGCCATGCGGACTTTTATCATTTCTTACGGCTTTACTGAATTTTACCTGGAAGACGGTAAACTTATGCAGTCTGACCGCTTTGTGCATGCTGAACAAAAACTGAGCAGAAAAAATGCTAAATCAGTTTTCAGCGATGAAGCTGTTCAAGCTATTAAACCAAGGGTCCAGGAAGTGGAGTTATACCAGGAAAACGGAACCTGGCATATCTATCGGCCGGAAACACCCAGCCTGCTTGGTATAGATGGAGACCCGCTGCAACCCCTATCCACTGATCCCGCTGATCCCAATTTAACAGATCCTGACCAGGACGGACATCCCGGGGTTACTGTACAGATCAGTGTAGGGAAATTTTTCAAGGGTGAGATCTATATCACCCGAAGGGAAATATTCAGTAATTACCTTAGATTGAATAAAAACGGCAGCCTAACCGGGTATATTGTTGACAAATCGGAGCAATTTGTCGTTGGAGCTTCAAAAAGAATTCTGACCCAGGATTCAAATTCCATTCAGCATCAAGATCCTGGAATGAGCCCGATTATCCTCGTCCCCGTCGACCCGGAAATTGATACTTACGAAGAACTTATGCAAATAAGGGATGATATTTTTCCAAAAGAACCTGAATTCTATCCTCAGAAATAAATGGTATGATTGAGAAACAGAAAGAACAGGCAAAAAATAGAGGGGTATGAAATTAAACACCGAAAGTATTATAGAATTATGGTCGAAAACATATAATACGGAAGGTAAACCGGATTGGTCACACATTCTTCCCTATTACGATGAAAATATCTATTTCAGGGATTCCATCCAGGAGATAAGGGGAATGAAAGATTTCAGATCTATGACGGAACGCCTTACCGATCGCTCGAAGGAACTATCCATGAAAATAATCAGTACCGCCCAACAGGATAAGAATATATTTCTTGAGTGGGAAATGACCATTAAATTTAAAAGGAACCCAAATTCAGTCTTATATGGTTCCAGTCGCGTGACCCTTAATGAAGAAGGAAAAATAGTTGAACAACGGGACTATTATGATCTATGGGGAGACATCTTTGACAATATACCCAGATTTGGGAAAGCATACAGGAGATTTATGAAAAGAAAGTTTGGATAGGCAGGGGAGAGATGAAAAAGAAAGTAGCCAGATATTTCAAGGAATATAGAGTATCAAATGTGGCAGCGATGATACGGAACAATCGTCGTAATCCAAAGATATGTACAGAAAATTTTAAAGGAAAGCTGGTGGTGATAAGCGGAGCCACTTCAGGCATAGGTTATGCTGCCGCGAAAGAATATGCTTCTCACGGAGCCAATCTGCTATGCATTAACCGAAACAAGGAGAAATCGGAGTCACTGAAAA
>CAZIAU010000062.1:0-10228 GCA_964536755.1 uncultured Bacteroides sp.
AAAATCAGGTCTCCTATTTCCTCTTCCATTCTGACTTTATTATTCCCGTTTATCAGTTCCTGTCTAACTTCATTGATCTCTTCGACCACTTTATCCCAAACATCATCCCGGTTCTCCCAGTCAAACCCTGCAGCCCTGGCTTTATCCTGGATCCTGTGTGATTTGATCATTGCAGGCAGTGTAGCAGGAACACCCGAAAGTACGCTGCGGTGCCCCTCCTTCATTTTCAATTCTTCCCAGTTCTCAACCACCTCTCCGGAGTCTTTCACTTTCCTGTCGCCAAATACATGGGGGTGCCTGAATATAAGCTTCTCATTTATGCTGTTCAGAACGTCTGCCACATCAAATACTCCCTTTTCCGATCCGATCTTGGCATAAAATACAATATGAAGAAACAGGTCACCCAGTTCTTTTTTAATCTCTTCCAGGTTTTGATCCATAATTGCATCGGCAAGCTCATAGGTTTCTTCAATGGTCAGGTTCCTAAGGCTTTCAATGGTCTGTTCCCTGTCCCAGGGACACTTTTTCCTCAATTCATCCATAATCTCCAGCAGCCTCTCGAAGGCTTCCAGTTTCTCTTTCGTACTATGCATCCTATTCTTTATTGAATTCAATCCTGATGGTTGAGTTGGTATTCAGTTTTAACAATCCAGCTGCATTCCCGTTCCGGATTGCGATCTCCAGGAGCCCTACGCTGTTGAATATGGCGAGAAGTTCTCCCGGAGGGGTCTCATTATAACGATCGTTTATCCGGTCCAGAATATAGTGTTTACTCTGGACATATATCTTAAAAGCCCTCTCGCTGCACACATGCGTAAAAAATTCCCTTGAAATATTAGTTATGGCATTCTGGTATGAATCGATATAAATGACACTGCCGGTTATTGTATGATCCTCCAGTGTGGGTCTGAGGGGTATCTGCTTAATATAACTCTCCGTGATTGTCCCCAGCTCCTGCATTTCTTTTCCTTTGACCAGCAGGCAGGCGATTTCAGAAAAAACAGAAAGTGATATAAAACTTTCTGGTCCCGCTTTGCCGGGAGAGTCTATTTCAACAACCATTTCAGGACCGGGTGTCCCGAGCAATCCAATAATCCCGTTGTCGGCACAGAGGAAAAATTGATTGTTCAATCTTGCAGCCAGCAATTTTCTTCCCTCCTCCGGTTCAGAGTTAACGGCAATAATATGGATTGTATGCTCCGGAAAATTGTGATAGCTGTTTCTTAACACAAAAGCGGCCTGGGACGTATTAAAAGGTTTGATCCGGTGAGTGATATCGACAATAGTCGTATCAGGACATGCAGTGAGTAGTTTTCCTTTTAGCGAAGCGATGTAATAATCATTATCATTCCAGTCAGACGTAATGGTAATAATGTGCATGGGTTTACGGCAGGGATTTTCTTATTGGAATGTTGAAAAAAACAGCTTAATTTGCACATCCAAAAGTAGTGATTATAATTTAATTTATGGCGGAAAAGTTGATCTATTTGGAAGGTGTCGATCCTGTTGATTTCTATGGTGTAAACAATGTCCGCTTTAAAAAGTTTGTCCAGTTATTTCCCGATCTGAAGATTGTCTCCAGGGGCCATGAAATTCGTATCTCCGGGGAGAAGAAACGGCTTGCAGAATTTGAAGATAAGGTGGACCTGTTTGTTCGTTATCTTAGGAAGTTCCAATCGGTTAGCCTGCATGATCTGGATGATCTTCTGAATGGGGAAGCGAACCATAAAATGGAAGCTCCCGGACCTGATGATGAAGTGCTGCTGCACGGAGAAAACGGGAGGAAGATAAGGCCCATTACGATAAACCAGAAACAGCTGGTAAATGATGGTATAAGCCACGATCTGCTGATCGCTGTTGGTCCTGCCGGAACAGGTAAAACATATACTGCCATTGCAATGGCAGTTAAGGCGTTGAAAGAAAGAGAGGTAAGAAGGATCATCCTTACACGTCCGGCTGTTGAGGCAGGAGAAAAGCTGGGATTCCTGCCTGGAGATTTCAAGGAGAAACTTGATCCTTACCTTCAGCCCTTATACGATGCGCTGAGGGACATGATCCCTGCCAGAAAACTTATACAGTTTCTTGAGGACGGTACCATCCAGATTGCACCGCTGGCATACATGCGGGGCCGAACCCTGGATTATGCTTTTGTTATCCTTGACGAGGCCCAGAATGCAACGACCAATCAGTTTAAGATGTTTCTTACCAGGATGGGCCCCAGTGCAAAATTCATCGTTACCGGGGATGATTCGCAGGTAGACCTGCCCAGGAGGGAAGATTCCGGACTTGTTCAGGCTATAAAGATCCTTAAAGGGATCAAGGGCATCTCTATTATCAGATTTGATGAAAGGGATATTATACGTCACCGGTTGGTGAAGTCTATCGTCAAAGCATACGACAGTTCATAGTGCACAGTACATAGTGCGTAGTGCGTAGTGTGAAGTAAAATTTTAAATAATACAGTTATGGCAAATGCATTAAAAGGAACTCATTTTCAGCTTGCAGGACAAAAGAGCCTGTACACAGGAAAAGTACGTGATGTTTATAACATCAACGATGATTATCTCGTTATGGTTGTATCGGATCGAATATCGGCATTTGATGTGGTTTTACCCAAAGGGATACCTTATAAGGGACAGGTGTTGAACCAGATAGCCTCAAAGTTCCTGGATGCAACGTCTGATATTGTTCCAAACTGGAAGATTGCTTCTCCCGACCCGAATGTAACGGTTGGACATATGGCTGTACCATATAAAGTGGAGATGGTAATTAGAGGTTATGTAACCGGTCATGCGTGGCGCGAATACAGTTCCGGCAAGCGTATGTTATGCGGCGTTCAGATGCCCGATGGGTTAAGGGAGCACGATCGTTTTCCGGAGCCCATCATTACACCCTCCACCAAAGCAGCTGCCGGACATGACGAAGATATATCCAGGGAAGATATACTATCACGGGGCCTGATTCCGGAAAAGGAGTATATCCAGATTGAGGACTACACAAGGAAATTATTCAAGAGGGGAGCGGAAATGGCTTTGGAGATGGGACTTTTACTGGTGGATACAAAATATGAATTTGGGAATAAGGACGGGGAAATTATTCTGATAGACGAGATACACACACCGGATTCATCGCGATATTTCTATGCCGATGGATACCAGGAGCGTCAGGACAAAGGGGAACAACAAAAACAGCTTTCCAAGGAATTTGTAAGGCAATGGCTTATTAGCCATGGCTTTCAGGGTAAAGAAGGTCAGGGAATGCCATTTATGCCGGATGAATTTGTGCAGGAGGTTTCGGATCGTTACATTGAACTTTTCGAACGTATTACCGGAGAACGGTTTCAAAAAGCCGATACCAGAAGTATAGAGCAGAGGATCCTAGCAAATATTAATGACTTTATTTCCAAATAAGAGATTCTTTTTCATCCTGTTAGGGGTGCTTATTTTTGCGACCTCGCTGACCCAGGAGCCTGTTACTGTCAGTAGGTCCAATAACAAGGTTATTTTGGAGGGAAAGGTCTATTATATCCATGTGGTGAAGCCGGGTCAGACACTCTATTCCATAGCCAGAGCATACAATATATCCCAGAAGGAAATAGCTATTGAGAATCCTGGAGCAATGTCGGGACTGCAAATTGGGCAGGCACTTAAAATCCCTGTGGAACCAGTAATGGAGGAAGATATTGATACCTCGCCACAGGAAACGGGAGATGAGACGGTTAAAACACATACAGTTCGTCAGGGTGAAACAATCTATGGCATTGCACGAATGTACGGCATCAGTGAGGAAGTATTACTTGATGCCAATAGAGGTGTAACTTCGGAAAATCTGAGCATTGGACAAAAACTTGTAATACCTGAAAAGAAGGAGAAGGGACAGGAGCCGGCATACAATGAGGAGGGGTTTGCTTTTCACAGGGTTAAACGGCGGGAAACACTCTATTCTATTGGCAGGTTTTACAATGTGGATGTTCAGGATATAAGAAATGCCAATCCCGAACTGGGTTGGGGTGTTCCAAAAACCGGACAGAGGATAAGAATCCCCCTGCCACAGGTTGTGGATAATCCTGATAAAGAGATGGATACATTCTTAATAGATTCTGTTTCCCTGGGTGAATCTGATACCCTTTTGGAGTATAATTATGATGAACTGGAGTTTCAACACTATGACCCCGGACGTACTTACCGGATCGCCTTTTTTATTCCCTTTGATTTTCAGGAGGCGGAACCTCTGGATTCACTTCTGAAGGATGTAAATTCAGAATCACGCAGGGCCCGGATAATTGAGCGCTACAGGCAGGAACAGAAAGTCCCCCAGTCAACCAGTTTTCTGGAGTTTTTCCAGGGGGCCCTGATGGCAATCGATTCCCTGCGGAAGACAGGTATGAAAATGGAGGTTAGTTTTTTTGATACAAAGAAAAGCATGAACCGCACAAGGTCCATGCTGGAGAATGAACATATTGCTGAATCGGACCTGATTATCGGTCCCTTTTATCCTTTTAATCTGGAGATTGTTTCTGCGTATGCAAAGGAAAAGAGGATACCTCTGGTTACCCCGTTCTACTCGGAACTGGATATGGTAGATACCAATCCATACCTGTTCCAGACTACACCCTCCCTTGAGAGGGAATACAGGGAGACAGCCAAGCTGATTGCCAGTAAGCATGCCTGTAATATAGTTTATTTCCGGGATGAGGATTCACTGGATATTGAAAAACATGAATATTTTAAAGAGCTGATATTTGACGCATTTGATGATTACCGTCCGGTTGAACCCGTAATTTTTAAAGAGGTATACCAGAAACTGGAACATACGGATGAGATCATTCACTCCCTGTCTCCGGACAGAAAAAACCTGGTTATAGTCCCCACCCGCAATGAAGCACTAGCCAGCAGGATAGTCTCTTCTCTTTACTTCCAGCTGAAAGATTTTGATATAGAGGTTATCGGAACCCCATTCTGGACTGAGTTTTCCAGCATTGATTACAGGTATTATCACGAACTGAACCTAATATTTTACAGTTCATTCTGGGTGGATTACCTTGACCCCCGGGTCAGTGATTTTATGAATCGTTACAGGGACTACTTTTTCAGTGAGCCCAGGGCCACGACCAGGAAAGGTATCAATTATGGAATTGCCGGCTATGATATTACTTTCTATTTTCTCAATGCATTGCGTTTATATGGTTCCCGGTTCATCCTCTCTCTTGATAAGTACGAACCTGACATGGTGCAGGACCGGTTTTATTTTTCAAGGATCTCTTCATCCGGTGGTTATGAGAACAGCAATATCTCCTATTATCAGTTCCTTCCGGATATGACCATTGATAAAATAGAGGTTCCGCCTCTGCCCAGGAGACATCTCTTTTTCCGGCCGCTTGATGACCGGAAAAGAAAATACCTGAATTTTGAGTTTGAATAGTTATCTTAAACAGGATATCTTCCCTGAATTATGCGAGCACAATCCGTCAGGAGTCCTTTGTGGCCTTCTCCAGTCTTTTCAGTATAGAGAAGATAAAGGCAGCCGAGAGAAGGCATGTGACAACGAATATAAGCCAGAGCTGCCACAGGTCAATCTTTTCCCAGAAGAAGCTTCCGATAAAAAGTAATTTGTTCCCTACGGCCGTTGCCAGCAGCCAGCCTCCCTGCATGACGCCCTGGAACCTTGTAGGTGCCACCTTTGATACAAAGGAGAGTCCCATAGGGCTCAGGAAGAGTTCAGCAAAAGTAAGGACCAGGTAGGAGGACATCAGCCAGTAAGGCATGACTCTTAATTCATCGGATAAAGGAATATATTTAATTACACCCGTAGCTTCATCGATTACCTGGAGGTCTACAGGGGAAGTCAGCTTTATGGATCCAATGACCATTATTACAAATCCGAATGCTGCGATGATCATTCCAATCCCTATCTTCTTGGGTGTTGATGGTTCCTTTCCTTTTCTGTTCAACCAGGCAAAAACAGCCATGACCGCAAAGGTGAGAGTGACAATGAAAAGGGGATTGAAAGACTGGAATGTTTCAGGGGCGATGGGATTTTCTTCACCACCCTGTCTGAAGAACAGGAAGGTGAGGATCCCTCCGGCCACGACAAGAACGGCACCGGCAATCCGGGTATTCTTTTGCACTTTCCTGCCAATGAGCATAAAGATACCCACCAGGAAGGCAATGACTGCAAGGATATTCTTGAGGGAGAAAAACATATAGGTATAGGGATCGACTTTCTTCACTGTGTAGTCCCTGGCAAAAAAAGTATAAGTGAGACCGTTCTGATGGAATCCCATCCAGAAGAAGATCACCACGAAAAATACAAGGAGCAGTGAAATGACCCGCTGCTTTTCCTCCTTGGTGGCAATCATCACAATCCAGGTCACGAAGGCTACGAACAAACCGATGGCACTGCCTGATGCAAAATCCTTAACGAAGCTGATCAATACTGCTGCGATAGCTCCCGCTGCAAGGGCCACCGGTATGGCCAGCGGTTTCTCGGTAAGTGTTATGGTCTTTTCCCCGGCATTTTTTGTCCTTTTGGGAAGATACCTGTTGAAAATCAGGTAGGCCAGCAGGGAGATGACCATGGCGACGGCCGCTATCCCGAAGGCCATGTTATATCCCTTGGAAAATATGCTTATGTATGAATCCGCAAAGGACCCCAGGTCAGTCACCGGTCCGTTCAGGCTTACAGCATTGGCGAGATCCTGCAGCACTCCCGTATCCTGAAGGGTCCCATCCTTGAACTGGTGACACAATGCAGGCAGACTTCCGTCATGAAGGAATCCATTTGATTTGAGCCACCAGTTTCTGATTCCCATTGCAGCAAAAGGAGCAAAAAAAGCACCCACATTGATACCCATATAAAAGATCAGGAATGCGTTGTCCCTGACCTTGTCGTACTTGGGGTCATCATAAAGCTGGCCGACAACGGCCTGAAGGTTACCTTTGAAAAAACCGTTTCCTATGGCTATGGTGAAAAGCCCGATGACAGTAACCGGGAGGGAGAGACCGGGAATCACCATCATGGCATATCCCAGGAACATGATCACCTGTCCCGCTGCGATCACTGTAGTATATCTTTTCGTGGCATCGGCTATGATCCCTCCCACAAGCGACAGGGCGTAAATGAAGAAATAGAACCAGCTGTAAATATCACCTGCTCTTTCTGCAGCAAGTCCGAATTTTGCCTGCAGGAACAATACCAGGATTGCCATCATGGTATAAAAACCGAACCGTTCTCCCATGTTTGCAAAGAAGGCAACATAGAGTCCTTTGGGGTGTCCTTTTAACATTGGGTAAAATGTTTTCGTTAATAGTTACTTTTATAATGGGCATAAACCTACATATTGTTTTTTAGGAATACAATACATAGGCTTCGTAAAAAACAATATGGAGGTTACCTGTTATGACTTTCATTTTTGTACCGGAAGAATACAAAAATGAAAGTTTATGAAGGAACGACAAAAATTATTTTATGCCAAGTGGCTTTAAACTAGGTTTCAAGAGAGTTTTGGGATTTTTCTTAATTTTGATAAAAACAGTTTGTTATGAAAATATTTAATGCCTCCCAGGTTCGGGATATAGATAGATATACTATTCAGAACGAGCCTGTGGAATCCATTGAACTGATGGAACGTGCAGCCACAAGGCTGACCGGATGGTATGTGAGGCATTTTCATACAGACCGTAAAGTAGTGGTTTTTGCCGGACCCGGAAACAACGGCGGAGACGCTTTGGCAATGGCAAGATTGTTGGCCGATAGTCAGTTCAGGGTGGAATGCTACCTGCTGGAATTTGGGAACATCTCGGTGGATTGTGAAATTAACCGGAAAAGGTTAATGGATCAGGGACTCGTAAATTTAACCGGGATCGGGGAAAAAGACCCCCTTCCCGAATTAGGGCAGGGTGATGTGGTGGTGGACGGGATTTTTGGTTCGGGCCTGACCAGGAAAGTATCAGGATTTCCCGGAAGGGTTATAATGCATATTAATGAACATGCAGGTACGGTGGTTGCCATTGATATACCTTCGGGTTTAATGGGAGAGGATAACTCGGAAAACGATGGAGGTTCTATTATCAGGGCAGATTATACACTTACCTTTCAATTTCCCTTCCTTTCCTTCTTTTTTAATATAAATGAACAGTATGTGGGGAAGTGGAGGGTACATGATATCAATTTGCATCCGGGGATAATCAATGAAACGGATACGCCTTTTCAAACCGTTGAGGGAGAATATGTAAAGAGAGTATTACCTGTCAGGAATTGTTTTTCTCACAAGGGAACCTTCGGGCACGCATTGATGATCTCCGGATGTTACGGGATGATGGGTGCAGCATTGCTGGCAGGTAAGGCATGCCTGAGGTCAGGTACGGGACTGGTCACCATGCATGTGCCCAGGTTCGGTTACGGTATTATACAGACAGCTTTCCCGGAGGCTCTGGTGAGCCTTGACCAGTCTGATATTCTGTTCAGTTCGCATCCGGATCTCTCTCAATTCAGCGCCGTGGGGATAGGTCCCGGTATCGGTTATAAACAGAATACGGCAACGGGCCTGAAGAAACTGATCGACCAGGTAAACATTCCTCTTGTTATTGATGCTGATGGTCTTAACATCCTTTCGGAAAACAGGGAGTGGTACGGTATTCTTCCTGAAGGGACTATCCTGACCCCTCATCCGGGGGAATTTGACCGTTTAGCCGGGACGAGCAATGATTCTTATGACCGTTTTAAAAAACAGAGAAAGTTTGCTGAGAAGTACAGTGTGATTGTTGTACTTAAAGGGGCTTACACCGGAGTAGCTTCCCCCGATGGCCGGTACTGGTTCAATACGACGGGAAACCCTGGAATGGCAACCGGTGGCAGTGGAGACGTGCTTACCGGAATGATCACCGGATTCCTGGCACAGGGAATGGCGCCAATCGATGCCGCCCTTGCCGGGGTATATCTTCACGGTCTGGCAGGCGACCTGGCTCTCAGACATTCCAGCCAGGAAGCTGTTATTGCAGGAGATATAATTGACAAGATAGGGGAAGCCTTTAATCGGTTGAATTATTTGTATTCAGGAAACTGATATGCTAATTTCACCCACAATATAAATCCAGTTATGAGGAACATCTTTTTGTTTACTGTCGCCCTGACCGTTATTGGAAGCTGTGTAACACCTGCAAAAATACAGGTTACTCCCCTCGGGCAGGAGCCACCTGAAGTTCTGGAGAAATATATTTACGCACTTCCCCAGTCAGTATTAAAGGTAGAGGTTATCTGCCGTGAGGTATCCAGTTTCCCGGGCCCTTACTGGGAATATGCTGACAGGTACCTGGGTATAAATGAGGTCATCAGACAGAAAACGAGTATGTGGGTCATCGAGGATGTTAAGGTTTCCCATCATGTGGAAATGGATCCACAGCAAATATATTCACTGAATGTTCTTGAAGGGGACTTCAACCAGAGTTTTCTGGATGCACAGATAGAGAGGGGGAATATAGTTAACATGCAGTCTATGATCAGCGAAAAGCTTGAAGGACTCCTGCCGGTATTGAACAACAAAAATGATCTGCTGAGGTATTTGGATCTGGGAGTCTACGGTAACTTTACTGAGCGGACTGAAACCATGTACAAGACCCTGGTAACGGATACTTCCTTCGTCAGAGTTCCGGTGGACCGCACCATCACTGAGCAGAAATCACCTGCTATGAAAGCCGGGGAAGCAGCCGAGTTTTTACTGGATCTCAGGACAGCACGGTTCGAATTACTTTCAGGTGTATATGAGGTTTACCCGGATGGGGAAGCAATGGCCGCTGCCATAGAAAAGCTTGATGAACTGGAGAATTCCTATCTCTCACTGTTTACCGGCAAAACGATTACAAGGACAATAAAGAGGGACTATTTTATTGTACCGGAACCGGGAAGATCGGCTTCCAGTTACCGGCTGGATATGTTTTCAGGGCTACTCGGATTTGTTCCTGAAGAGTTAATGGAAGGAGAGCCTCTCGAGATTCAAATCAAACCAGCTGGAAAAACATGGGATCTTGAGAACTGTTTTACAGGAGCAGCAGAAAATGATCGTTACAACGAGTGGTATTACCGTGTGCCGGATGTAGCTGAACTAAGTGTGGTTCTGGGTGGGGAAGAAATTATCGAACAGCGTATATCCCTTTATCAATCGGGAGCCGTAATTGCAGCTCCGGTCAAGTGGTAGTCTGAAATCCCGGTGAGGTAAAAGATTACAATTTCC
>CAZIAU010000063.1:0-8254 GCA_964536755.1 uncultured Bacteroides sp.
TTCGGGGAGCTTCAATGAATCCGGAAAGTGTATGATCAGTGATAACGCGGGAAATTACCTTGTCCTGGGTAACCGGGTCAATACCTCCGGAAGAAGTGAGGTGGTGGTTTACCTGGTTGAAACCGAAGGCCCCTATAGTGTTACTGGGGATGTTGTTGCTACTGTTTCTGAGCCAAATGCAAACCTGACCGCAGAGCGGTTTGTAAGAACTGCAGACGGAAGCATTGCCATTGTAGGTACCAGGAATGACGGTTCTACGAAAGATATATTTCTTCAGTTCCTTTCGGCTGATTATTCGGTTGGGGAGTTGATAGTATATGGTTCTGCCGGGGATCAATCAGGCACAGACATTGACATTCCATCTGGTGGAGGTATAGTTTTGCTTGGTAACAACAGTAAGGATAATAACAGTATGATCTCGTTGATTAAAACCGGCGATGACGGTAATCTGTAACAGTGGAATCATATATCTGGTTGATGAATATTAGAAGCATATTGTTGAGCCTCTGCTTTGGCCTTTCTCTTTTTACCGGCCGGGCATCTGGTCAGCTGAGAATTGATCCACTGGAAATTGAGGCTCCTCCCGGAGCAAGCATAATTTGTGCAGATACATCTGTTTGCCTGGGGGACTCGGTACCGGCTTATATTTCTTTTATCGGAAATGGTCCCTGGGTTGCCGTTGTCAATGATGATGAAGGAGAATATGATGTGATTGAAACCGGGGAATTGTCCTATACGATCTATCTGAAACCAGAAACGGACAATACCTATTATATAGCTTCGGTTACTGACAACGAAGGACTATCAGGAATTACCACCGGTAAAGTTCCGCTTTCAGTGTATGAGTCCACGCCGGTTACAATTAAACTGGACACGACAGCTTATCTTTATTCAAAACCAGGAGTTGCCCTGCAATCAGATCCGGCAGGGGGGGTATTCAAGGGGGAGGGCGTCTCATCCAATTACTTCTACCCGGGCATTGCAGGTCCTGTAAATTCTCCCTACGCCATCACCTGCGTCTATACAAATCAATTTGGATGCAAAAGCAGTGATGATATCGAGATCCATGTGCTTTACGGGGGTCAGAAAGTATACGTCACATCGGGTGATGACACAATAAATGCTGCATGTAATGATGATGAAACTTACCTTATAAGGGGCTCCAATGAAGATAACATTCCCGGTAAATTTGAACTGGTAGAAGCCGAAACAAACGAACCTGTACCCGGACATATCACAGATAATGATACAGAGGATGATCTTGCTGAACTGGATATCACCGGTCTTTCAGGGACCTATGATATTATCTACACCTATCAGTTCCAAAAATTGGTTGTTAAGGCATATCGTCCCTTCGTTATAAATGAACTGGGAGCGGTCAGGATAGTTGATTTACCGGTTGACGTCTGTAAAAACGACGATCCTTACCTTCTGATACCGGAACTGGCTCTGAATGATCCCGGGGCTGTCTATGTTTTTAGTGGTCAGGGTGTAACAGGTAACCAGGAAGATGGATTCTATTATAATCCCGCTGCCGATGATGCACCAATAGGGGATAATGAAATCAACCTGAGTTATACCTCTTCCAACAGGTGTTCGTCCAGTTCTGTCAGGATCGTGACAAATAATTTTGTACCTGATGTTAAATTTTCACTCAGCCCGGTTTGCATTCCGGCCGGCGGAGGTAATGTAGCCTTCCGGAACCTGACAAGCGGGAAATATTCAGTAGAGAGCTGGGTTTGGGATTTTGGAGATCCGGGAAGTGGTTCAGGGAATACAAGCAGTGAGGAACATTCAGACCATTTTTACGATGAAGGCGGTGAATATGAGATTAGTCTTACCGCAAATACCACCGAGGGCTGTGTGGTGTCATATTTGGTGGATACAGTTCTGGTTGATGAACCGGTTGCCGATTTTACATGGCTGAGTGATTGTTTTTCGAAGGGAAATACTATCTCATTTGTAGACAGGTCAACATCTGAATTTGCAGCGGTAGATACTTTTATATGGACCTTTAAGACTTTAAAAGGGGGGGTGCTGGGCTGGGAAGGAAACGATTCATCCACAGATACGGTCAAGTTTCAGTTTCCGTCACTTAATAATTATTTTGTTGAACTTCAGATTGAGAACGAAGCGGGATGCCCCGGTTCTGTGACCCGGGAAATTGAACTTAAACCTACCATACCAGTACCGGATTCCGGATATGAGACAGACTTCAACGATGAAACCTCCGGCTGGTACAAAATGTCATCGGACCAGAATAACAGCTGGAAACTCGGGGAACCTGATTTCAGCGGCTTCGAACCGGTAACAGGAGATAAGGCCTGGTATACAGATCTTCCGGTTCATACGGAAGGTTACACGGAAATGTCCTGGATCCAGAGTCCCTGTTTTGATATCAGCGGGTTGAATCAACCCCTCATCCAGCTGGATCTGATGAAGAGTTTTGAACCGGGAACGGATGGAGTTGTGCTACAGTACCAGGATCTATTTGACGAAGGTTGGAAGACACTGGGAAGCCTGGATGTTGGCATGAACTGGTATAACGCCTCCGGGATTCTCAATAAGCCCGGCGGGAGCCCGATAGGATGGGGTCGCCCCGATCTTTCAGATCCAGCTGACTCAAAATGGCTGAAGGCAAGTCATGATTTGAATGCCGTGGCGAAGCATCCCGCGGTGAAGTTCAGGGTGATCATTGGTACCGGAGGTGAAAAGGATGGGAACCAGGGCTTCGCCTTTGATAATATCTTTATAGGGGAACGTGGAAAGCTGTCCCTTCTGGAGTATTTTACAAACTCTGCAAGTGCTGAATGCAGGGAAGCTGATCAGCTGGTTGACAATTTTATCAGGGGCCATTCATTTTCGGTAATAGATCTTCAATATCATATGGATTTTCCGGGAACGGACCCGATGAATGAGAATAACAGTCTGACTCCTTTCACGAGATTTTTTAAGATGAGTGTTCCGGGGGTTCCATATGCTCTTTTAAACGGGGGATTAACATCCGGGTACCTGTACGATTTTTCAGATCCTTCACATCAGCCTGGAGTAAAGGAACTGGAAGAGGCCTCGCTGGAGCTTCCTCTCTTTAATATTGATCTGAACACAGACTGGTTGGAAAATAAATTTGATGCCACAGTGCAGCTCACCTGTCTGACGGACCAGTTCTCATCACACCTGCTGCTCTATCTGGCAGTGATTGAAACATCGGTAACGGCATATACGGGTATTAACCAGGATACCATGTTCAGAAATGTGGTGCTGGATATGCTTCCTTTACCCACCGGTGAATGGATAGGGAATGAATGGTATAATGGAAAAACCGAATCCAGATCTTATTCCTGGGATTACGCGGATTACACAGAGAATATAGAAGATCTTGCGGTGGTTGCTTTCGTTCAGGACGTTGAAAACGGAGAGGTTTTGCAGGCTGCTGCAGAATACCTTACACCTCAGACAGGTATGGTTCTCAGGAAACCGTTATCGGGGATGGTGGTCGTGTATCCAAATCCGGCTGATGATTATCTGTATATAAACATTGGGAACTGTGATCAACAGGCCGGACGGATAAACTTAATTGATATCTCCGGTAAGGTTGTGCTTTCACAGGACTATGAACCCGGTTTCAGTCTCTACCGGATTGATGTTTCGCAACTTCGGGAGGGGTTATATATGATCTACCTTACAGAGTCAGGTCTGATTAAGGGAAGAGGCCGGGTAATTCTTACACGTTAATCAGGCATTGCCTTAAGGAACTGTCCAAATTCCTCTCCAAATTTCTCCATCCGGCCGGCTTCCTCACTATCCGGATAAAATCTTGCCAGCACACCTTCAGCAGCAATTTTCAATTTCAGGTTCTCCAGGTGATTCTCAATGAGCTTTACAGCTTCTCCACTCCAGCCATATGAACCGAATGCAGCAGCAGGCTTTCCTCTATCCCTTATGGGGTTGATCACAGAAAACAGTCTGTATACCGGCAGCAAAGTATTTTGATTTATGGTGGGAGAACCCACAATAATGCCATCTGCCCGTACCACATGCTCTTCCAGGTCACCAAGTAATATGGTTTCTATATCGAGCATGTCAACATCTATATCTGATACGCTCTTTAATCCTGTGACCACATGTTTTGCCATTTCCCTGGTGAATCCGTAAGCTGAAATATAAGCCACCAGAACCCTGTTACCTTTACCTGTTTTTTCCAGGTAGGCCGATGCCATCCTGGCCGAACGGTCAATCTTCTCCTTCCAGCTTGTCCGGAGAATGGGTCCGTGACCGGGACAGACCATCTGTACGGGAAGAGATTTGATCTTTCCAATGGCTTTGAGCATGAACTTGCTGTAGGGTTTCAGGATCACATCGAAATAATAGTCGAATGACCCGGTATAATCTTCAACAAGATCATCCATCATCTTCTCATCAGCATAATGCGCTCCGAAAGAATCACATGTAAAAAGAAGTCCGTCTTCCTCCAGATAAGTATACATGGAATCGGGCCAGTGAAGATTTGGAGCCCCTATCACCTTCAGTTTTTTATTTCCAAGATCGATTACATCTCCGTCTTTAACCTTCAGGGATTTGAACTTCAGGTCTGTCATCTCACCCAGATATGTAAGGGCTTGCCCGGTTCCCACAACAGTTGCCTGCGGAGCAATTTCAAGAAGATGCTGAAGAGATCCTGAATGATCGGGTTCGGTGTGATTGAATATGATGTATTCGATCTTACCGGGATCGGTAAGTGAAAGGATCTTCTCCCTGTAAGCGGGCCAGAAGTTTTCCTTTACTGTATCAATTACTGCTTTCCTTTCAGTGTCTATAAAATAGGAATTATAGGTTGTTCCGTACCTGGTTTCCATAACTATGTCGAAGGTAACCAAATCGTAGTCCAGAACTCCGATCCAGCTGACATCCCCGGAAACCTTAAGAATATTATTTTGGTTCATCGATCAGCCTGTATAAGGCTGCAAATATATATAAAGTGCCATAAGAAAAAAAGTCGCCCAGCCTGGGCGGAACAAACTATGAAAACTCACAATCTGAATATTTTAAAGACCACCGGACCTTTTATTTGAACCGGGCAACAGGAGTAACACTTCCGATAACCTTCTGATCAAGTTGAACTTTGATCTCTGCATCGGCCGGGATAAATATATCCAGTCTGGATCCGAATTTTATAAATCCCAGTTCATTGCCCTGTTCAACATTTTCATTTTCCCTGGCGTAACAACGGATTCTTCTGGCTACATATCCTGCCACCTGCCTGACCAGCAGTTTTCCGTGAGGGGTCATTATCCCTGTTGAAAATCTTTCATTCAGGACTGAAGATTTGGGATGCCTGGCCACCAGATATTTCCCGGGGGAATATTTCAGGTAATCCACTTTTCCACTCACTGGAAAGTAATTTATATGTACATCATGAATGCTCATGAAAACTGAAACCTGGATACAGGCAGCATTCATGTACTCGCCCTGCTGGATTCTTTCAATGGCAACGACTTTCCCGTCGGCAGGGGAGATGATAGTTTTTTCATCCAGAAAAGGCCGCCTGTGAGGAACACGAAAGAACCGGAAGATAAGGATCATGATCACCAATGCTATGGCAGTGGCAAGATAGTTGAACTGGTATGGCAGAAACCAGGCAACCACAATGATCATTGCTATTAAACCCAGAAGGGTTACAATAACGATGATACGGCCCTCTTTATGTATCCTGATCATAGTATTTTAATTAGAATCAGAACGGTCAGAACTACAGGAGCTACGAACAACAGCGAATCGAAACGGTCAAGAATTCCACCATGACCGGGAAGAATACTTCCCATATTCTTTACGTTCAGTCTTCTTTTCAGGAAAGATTCAAACAGATCTCCCATCAGGCCGACAACACTTATTATAAGGGCTCCGGTCAACCAGGATTCTATACGAAATTCATCACTTATGAGAAAAATGATCCAGCCTCCAAGAAGTGTAAAAACCATTCCGCCCAGAAATCCCTCACAGGTTTTACCCGGCGAGAGCCTGGGGGTCAGCTTGTGCCTGCCAAACATGCTTCCTGCCAGGTATGCAAAGGTGTCGTTAATCCAAACCAGTATGATAACTGACAACGGTATGAGCCTGTGATAATTCTCGCCATATTCAATCCATCCAAGAATAAAGAATGAGGTTAGGGGCAGTGAAAGCCAGAAAAAAACCAGTACCCCCGGGAAACGACAACCCGACCAAAGGTATCCGATCAGCCAACCCGCCACCGGAATGATCAACCATTTCAGGTCCACCTTATACCGCAATATGAGGAATGAAACAGGTAACAGGGCTCCTGCAGAAACAGCCATCACCAATCCCGACTTAAAATCTCCGTATGAATATACCTGATAAAGCTCCCTTATGGCAAGTCCATATATTAAGACGGTAATTACAAGAAAAGGCATTGAACCCAGTACTATGGAGCCGATAACCAGGATAATCAGCGAGATCCCTGTAATTGTACGAATCAGCAACTCTTTCAATTCTCTTCGAATTCCCGGATCAGCATTTTTGCCCTTATTACATTATCACGATGAACATAAAGTTCAATATCTCCGATTTTAACTGCTGAATCCTGTTTATTAACGATAAATGTCCTGATGCTATGATTCTCTAACATCTGTCTGATCAGTTCTGCAACATAAGGTAGGCCTGTGGAATAAATATGGACCTGGTCACCTGACATTATTCTGCCTGTTTATCGCCTGGTAAGGTTGTTTCCTTTTCGATCGAACTCTTTTCTGCAACCTGTTTTACCTTCTCATTTTTTACAGGGTGGCGTTTAGGTAATTCTTCTTCAGTGATCCAGGGCCTTTTCCCGAATATCTCTTCCAGGTTATCACTGAAAATAACCTCTCTTTCAAGAAGAATTTCAGCAAGTTTCTCAAGTCCTTTTTTGTTCTTTTTAAGGATATCTTTGGCACGCTTGTACTGAGTGTCAATAAGGATCTTAACCTCGTCATCGATTGTCTCTGCGGTCTTATCGCTATATGGTTTATTGAAGGCAAAATCCTGTTGTCCGGTGGAATCATAATAACTGCGATTGCCGATCTTGTCACTCATCCCAAAATATGAGATCATGGCATAAGCCTGTTTGGTAACTCTTTCCAGGTCATTCAATGCTCCTGTTGAGATCCTGTCGAATGTGAGTTCCTCAGATGCCCGTCCTCCCAGGGTCGCACACATCTCATCAAGCATCTGTTCGGTGGTTGTAATCTGCCTCTCTTCAGGCAGGTACCATGCTGCACCCAGTGCACGGCCCCGTGGAATGATAGTTACCTTTACCAGTGGATTCGCATGCTCCAGAAGCCAGCTCACCGTAGCATGACCTGCTTCATGGAAGGCAATAGTCCTTTTCTCTTCTTTTTTTATGATCTTGTTTTTCTTCTCAAGTCCCCCGATAATTCTGTCCACCGCATCCAGGAAGTCCTGACGCCCAACTGTTTTTTTATCCTTCCTGGCAGCTATCAGTGCAGACTCGTTGCACATATTGGCTATATCTGCTCCGGAGAATCCAGGAGTTTGTTTGGCCAGGAATTCCACATCCACGGTTTCGTCAGTTTTAATCGGTTTCATGTGAACCTCAAAAATCGCCTTGCGCTCATTGAGATCGGGCAGTTCAACGTGGATCTGCCTGTCAAAACGCCCGGCTCTCAGCAATGCCTTATCCAGTACATCGGCACGGTTAGTGGCAGCCAGAATAATCACCCCACTGTTGCTGCTGAATCCATCCATCTCAGTCAGTAACTGATTAAGAGTGTTTTCACGTTCATCATTGGAGCCAAAATTGGGATTTCTTCCCCTGGCGCGACCAACGGCATCGATCTCATCGATGAAGACAATACACGGGGCCTTATCTTTGGCCTGTTTGAACAGGTCCCTGACCCTGGAAGCACCCACACCGACAAACATTTCTACAAAATCGGAACCTGACATGGAAAAGAATGGTACATTGGCCTCTCCGGCCACAGCTTTTGCCAGCAATGTCTTACCGGTGCCAGGAGGACCCACCAGCAATGCACCTTTGGGTATCTTACCACCCAGTTCTGTGAATTTTTTTGGATTCTTCAGGAACTCCACTATTTCCCTGATCTCAATTTTGGCCTCCTCAAGTCCGGCCACATCGCTGAAATCAACCTTAACACTGGTATCCTTATCGAAAATCTGGGCTTTGGATTTGCCTACACTGAATATATTACTACCCCCTGTACCTCCACCGCCGCTCATGCGT
>CAZIAU010000063.1:8264-10173 GCA_964536755.1 uncultured Bacteroides sp.
TATAGATCCAGAGTCCCAGGATCAATATAAATGGCAGAACCCATAACATAACTTCGCCCAGGTAATTTCTCCGGGTGACCGTAGTATAGGATGGCCGGTCATCTGCCGGAAGGTCATTCATAACCTTGTTCAGCTCTGTTACGAAAACATCCTGACTGATTATGGAATAGTAGTATTGAGGAACTGATTGTCCCAACACTGTATTGGTTTTCTGGGACTTGATGTCTTCATACTCGGCATCTTCAAGTCTCTCAGGTTTTATATATATCTCAACCTTCTCCTTATTTACGATCACAAGCTTCTCGATATCCCCGTTTTTAAGGATCCGGGAAAAACGGTTATAATCAATCTCCTTCAATCCTCCATTGGAGCTAAGGAACTGTATGCCAATCATCACCAGAAGGATTATCCCGATAATCCAGTATGAGTTGAATTTGGGTTTACCTGTACCTCCTGGCTTGTTGCCCTGATTGCCTCCAGGCAGATTCCCCGGAAATTTTCTTTTATCTGTCATAAATTTCTTTTTTTACCTATATTCCATTTGCTTTCGCCACCTTTCCATCGGCCCATAATTCCTCAAGTTTGAAAAAGGACCTGTATTCCTTGAGGAAAACATGGACCAGTACATCGAAGAAGTCCAGCAATACCCACTGGCTGTTACGGAGTCCTTCCACATGATGAGCGCGTATGCCGGCATTTTCTTTCAGATTCTTCTCTATAGATTCCGTAATGGCTCCCACCTGTGTGACTGATTCTCCGTGACAGATGATAAAGCAATCGCAAATGGAATTTTCTACCTGAGATAGATCTATTGTTACTATTTCATGTCCCTTCTTTTCCCGAATCGCCTCAATGATCAATTCACTCTTCTGCCCGACATTCATTGATTCGCTTTCCCCCATCTGCTATTTTATTGTCAAAGGTAGTGATTTTAGATATTACATTTTTTGTAAATTAAACACGTTACAAATCCCTGAAGGGATAACATTTATGTGTTCAAATTGTTAATTCCGGTTAGGGATCGTCAAAAATTGTACCATGCAGATACATTGGGTCAGACTTGACAAAGTGAATTCCACCAATTCATATCTTGCAGAACTCTTAAGGGATGAGCGAACCTATGAATCAATAGCTGTAGTTGCTGATTATCAGGATTCAGGGAAGGGACAGGGCTCAAATCGCTGGCACAGTCGCAGGGGTCAGAACCTGCTTATGAGTATGGTCCTGTTCCCTGCATTTTTGTCAGCCTCCATGCAGTTTTACATTGCCAGAATAGCCTCACTGGCAATATGCGATTTCCTGGAGTCTGTCGGACTGGAGGTATTTATAAAATGGCCCAATGATATCCTGTCCCGACAGTGTAAGATCTCCGGTATCCTTATTGAACATAGCATTACAGGGAAGTACATTTCACACTCGGTAATCGGAATGGGACTGAACCTTAATCAAAAAGAATTCCCTGATTTTCCTGTAAGCGCCACTTCTTTGATCCTGGAAAAAGGTATTATAACGGAACCTTTTCACGCTGCAGAAATGGTTGCCGGTCAGTTGATTAAAAGGTACGATATGTTAACAGAGGGGAGGCTGGAAAAATTGGAAGGGGAATATCTGGAAAAGCTTTTCGGGATGAACAGGGAGCTCAGTTTTTCTGCCGGGAATGAATCATTTAAAGGTGTGATAAGGGGAGTAAGTGAGTTCGGAGAGCTGCTGGTCGAAAGGAAAGGAGAACTGATATCCTATGGTTTTCAGGAAATCAGGTTTAAAACTTAAATCCTTCGATTTTGTCAATAAGAGTGTCAGCGAAACTTTTTAATGGTCCTTTGATCATCGGGAGCAACATCCGGTTTACCAAGGGTTCAACGGTTATTTTTATACGTGTATCATTTTCGGCAACCTTTTTTATCTGGAT
>CAZIAU010000064.1:0-10117 GCA_964536755.1 uncultured Bacteroides sp.
TTTCAATGACAATGATCCTCATATCGGTGGGCTGGGAAAGCTCGGTGTCAATATTCTCAATCTCCATATCATGATTACCGACAAAACCATGCATACCCTGACCTATCATCCGGATGCCCTTCTGGATTACCTCTTCAAAAGTCCGGCCGATTGCCATGACCTCCCCAACGGATTTCATGCTGGAATCAATTAGTTTGGATACACCCTGGAACTTGTTCAGATCCCATCGCGGTATTTTACAGACAATATAATCCAGGGCAGGTTCGAAAAAAGCAGAAGTTGTTTTGGTGATGGAATTACGCAATTGATGAAGACCAAAGCCAAGGGCAAGTTTGGCAGCCACGAAGGCCAGCGGATATCCGGTTGCTTTACTGGCAAGTGCCGAAGAACGGGAAAGTCTTGCATTTACCTCAATGACCCTGTAATCCTCGGAATCGGGATCAAGTGCGTACTGTACGTTGCATTCCCCGATAATTCCAATGTGCCTGATAATGTCGATGGATAATTTGCGGAGTTTATGGTATTCACTATTGGTAAGTGTCTGTGAAGGAGCAACTACAATACTTTCACCGGTATGAATTCCAAGGGGATCGAAATTCTCCATGTTACATACCGTGATGCAATTGCCGAAACAATCCCTGACAACCTCATATTCAACTTCTTTCCAGCCTTTAAGGGACTCTTCAACCAGGATCTGTGGAGAATAAGAGAAGGCTTTTTTCGCAAGCTTATCCAGTTCATCTTCATCGTAGCAGAATCCACTTCCTTGTCCTCCCAGTGTGTAAGCTGCTCTGATAATGATGGGGAATTCCAGATTCTCAGCAGCTTTTCGGGCATCCTCCACTGTTGTTACAGCGATGCTACGGGGTGTTTTTACATTGATCTCATTAAGTTTCCCGACAAATAACTCCCTGTCTTCAGTATCCATTATAGCCTGTATCGGCGTTCCCAGGACCTTAACATTTTGCTTTTCCAGCACTCCGTTCTTAAAAAGAGCGACGCCACAATTTAGGGCCGTCTGTCCCCCGAAGGCCAGCAGGATCCCATCGGGTTTTTCCTTCTCGATAACTTTCTTAACAAAGTGTGGCGTTACCGGAAGGAAATAAATCTTATCAGCTACCTCTTCTGAGGTCTGGACTGTAGCGATATTCGGATTGATCAGGATAGTGAATACCCCCTCCTCACGAAGAGCTTTTAGAGCCTGAGAACCTGAATAATCAAATTCGCCGGCTTCACCTATTTTCAGTGCTCCTGATCCGAGGACCACAACTTTCTTGATCTGGTCGTCCATAATCTAAACGTGATATATGATTCGTTAATGGATCGGAACGACCCGCCGGGAGGGTTCCGGAGCCCACTTGATCCGGGGTGTAAAAGTAAAAAAAAAAGCTGAGAGATTTGCACGAATCCGGAATAAATGTATAAATTTGCATTATAAATGTATAAATATACATATGCGAAACAGGAATGAACGGTTGATAGAAATAAGAAGGCTGATAAGTAGCCGGAACATTTCCAGTCAGGAGGAGCTTATGAAACTGCTCGCGAAGCAGGGGCATGAACTCACTCAGGCAACACTTTCCAGAGACCTGAAGTATTTAAAAGTCGCTAAAATGCCCGATGACATAACCGGTTATGTTTATATCCTTCCGGATAAGGAACGGGCAATGGAAAATCCGGATATTCAGGATCCCAGGTACAACGGCTTTGTTTCTATTGAGTTTGCAAAGGGTCTGGCTGTTTTAAAGACTTTACCCGGACATGCAAGCGGCATTGCCTACACCATGGATAATCTTGATGTATATGAAATTGCGGGTACTATTGCAGGAGATGATACCATACTGATTATTCCAAGAGACGGAGTTACAAGGGCAGATTTGATAAACCTTCTGAAAGTAAGAATGCCCGGATTGATAGAGGAAAAAATATATTGATTGAATTACCTTAAAAAAAAAGTTATGCAACAGAATATACATATTACCATTGCCTCGGAAAAGCATCTTATTCATGTGCCTGTCATTGAGCAGGCTTTATTGAGTGCCTCACAGGAGAAGGGAGCAGCCATTGCCGTGAGGAGTGCGGAATATCTGAGTCAGAAAATAAAGCAGGGAAAGGCTGTCATTGCTTGCACTATAGAAGGAGCATGGGCCGGTTTTTGCTATATAGAATCCTGGGGGCACAAAAGATTTGTTGCAAATAGCGGGCTGATCGTATCTGAGCATTTCAGGGGGATTGGACTGGCAGGGGAGATCAAGAAACGTGCACTGGAGCTTTCCACTTCACTATTCCCGGGTGCGAAACTTTTCGGGCTCACAACCAGTCTGGCAGTAATGAAAATAAACAACGACCTGGGATACCGTCCGGTCACTTTTTCCGAACTCACCGATGATGATCAATTCTGGAAAGGGTGTGAGACATGTCCTTATTATGACATACTGGTCAGGACCAAACGGAATGACTGTCTCTGCACGGCAATGATTATGGATCCCGATGAGAAAAAAAAAGTCAATGGAAAAGAAAAACATAAAAGCATAAAAGTGAATATTAATCATACCTGAATAAAATCAAAAATGGAAAAGAAAAAAGTTTTACTGGCCCTGAGCGGTGGTTTGGATACAACATTCTGTGCCATTTACCTGGCCAGGGAAAAGCAGATGGAAGTACATTCGGCCATTGTAAATACAGGAGGTTTTAGTGAAGAAGATCTTAACCAGGTCGAAAGTCATGCAAAGAGCCTTGGAATTGTGTCTCATCATGTCCTGGATATAACGGCCGAATATTTCAATAAGTGTTTAAGATATATGATCTTCGGCAATGTACTGCGAAACAGAAGTTACCCTCTTTCTGTAAGTTCCGAAAGGACTTTCCAGGCTATTGCACTTGTCAACTTTGCCATAGAAAACGGATTCGACTACATTTCCCATGGTTCTACAGCTGCGGGAAATGATCAGGTTAGATTCGACCTGGTGATCCAGGTTCTTGCCCCCCATATTAAAGTACTGACTCCAATAAGGGAGCTGAGTATCTCAAGGGACGATGAAATTAAGTACCTGAAAAAAGAGGGAATCAAAATGAATTGGGATAAAGTGAAATACTCAATCAACAAGGGAATTTGGGGAACCAGTGTTGGAGGGAAGGAAACCCTGACCTCGTCAGACGAACTTCCCGATGAAGCATACCCGACCAGTGTTGAAAAAAGTGGTTCGGAACTGGTTACCATTGGATTTGAGGAGGGAGAGCCGGTAAGTGTTAACGGACAGATCTATGAGCCCCTGGTTGTCATACGGGAACTTGATGCTATTGCATCCCCCTGGGGAGTGGGAAGGGACGTACATGTGGGAGATACCATCATTGGGATAAAAGGGCGGGTCGGATTTGAAGCGGCAGCAGCCCGAATATTAATTGATGCCCACCTGGCCCTTGAAAAACATGTACTAACACGCTGGCAGCTTCACTGGAAGGAACAGGTCGGACAATGGTACGGGATGTTTGTTCATGAGGCTCAGTACCTGGAACCGGTCATGAGGGACCTGGAAAAATTCCTGGAATCAACCCAGAAGAATGTGACCGGGATTACCTCAATTCGCCTTCGTCCGTACAGCCATAAAGTGACCGGTGTAGAGACTAAATTTGACCTGATGAATGCATCTTTTGCCACTTATGGTGAAATGAACAAAGCATGGACAGCTGAAGAGGTGGACGGATTTACAAAGATACTGGGTAACCAGCAGAGAATATGGTATGCTGTGAACGGAAATGATGTTTAGAACATAATAAATATAAGGATGAAAAATATTGGAATTATAGGAGCAGGTAACATCGGTTGTGCTATTGCGAAGGGGTTGGTATCATATAAAAAAATAGACCCTTCGAACATTTACCTCTCCAGAAAGAGAAGTCTGCTGTTATCGGATCTGGAAAAAAAGGGGTATACAGTAACTGATAACGAAACCCTGGTTGAAAAATGCGATATAATCATTCTGTCGGTCCTTCCGGGTCAGGCTAAGGATGTGGTTGTGGAAATTAAGGATTGGCTTAAAGAAAGAGATAAGATCCTGGTAAGTGTTGTGTCTGCCGTATCCATTGAAGAGCTGTCGGACTGGAGCGGCAATGCGGCAGTTGTGGTAAGGATCATGCCCAACATAGCTGTTGAATACGGAGCAAGTATGACCTGTATTGCAGGCAAAGATAACAAGGCTGTTTCCCTGGTTCAGGACCTTTTCGAACCTCTGGGACAGACCATGATAATCGGAGAACAGATGATGCCTGCTGCCACTATTCTGGCAGCGTGCGGGATTGCTTTTTTCCTTCGTTTTATCAGGGCTGTTTCACAGGGAGGAATACAGATCGGGTTCCATGCTGACCAGGCGGGCAAGATCGCAGCACAAACTGCCCGGGGTGCAGCAGAATTATTGATGAAAACCGATAATCACCCGGAAACGGAAATCGACAGGGTCACAACCCCTATGGGTTGTACGATTGCCGGATTGAACGAAATGGAGCATTTTGGACTAAGTTCGGCAATGATTAAAGGTATTGTTAAATCATATTCAGGGATCAGTGATTTGAAATGACCAGTGGGGTACAATATATTGAGCTGTTGAAAGAGATGCTCTCCATACCTGCCATTAGCAGGAATGAAGATGAACGATCTGATTTCCTTGAAACCTATTTAAAGGGATTGGGACTGGGAGTGACCAGGGTTCATAATAACCTCCTGGTTGGGGAGCCTGGAAGAAGAGAAAATGTTCCGGATATCCTGATGAATTCTCATATGGATACTGTTGCACCGGTTGATGGTTGGGAAAGTGATCCTTTCAGCCCTGCATTGCACGGGAATAAAATTGTCGGGCTGGGAAGTAATGATGCCGGTGCATCGGTGGTCACCATGATAGCAGCATATGTGAAAATGCACAAACAGCTTGCCGGAAATATCAATCTGCTCCTTCTGATCAGTGCCGAGGAGGAGGTTTCGGGGCCCAAAGGTATTTCGTCCGTATTGGAAAAACTGGGTAAACCGGATGCTGTCATTGTCGGAGAGCCCACAGGTATGGAGCCTGCTGTGGCAGAGCGTGGACTGATGGTCATTGACGGGGAAGTTACCGGGAAAGCAGGGCATGCAGCAAGGAATGAGGGAGAAAACGCCATCTACTTGGCAATGAAGGACCTGGAGCAGATAAGCCGCCTCCGTTTTCAGGAAAAATCGGAATGGTTACCGGATCCCGGAGCCCAGGTGACAATGATCTCAGGGGGAACAGGCCACAATGTTGTTCCCGATCTGTGCAAATTTGTGGTGGATGTGAGAAGCAATGATAAATACGGGAATGAAAAATTACTTGAAATGATTCGTTCCGTATGCGGAGCAAAGTTGATTCCTCGTTCCACAAGACTAAAACCTTCGTTACTGGATAAAAATCATTTTCTGATGGAGGCCGTCAAAAAAACCGGATTACATCCTTTCGGATCCTCTACCATGTCTGATATGGCACTTATTCCTTATCCATCGGTTAAATTAGGACCGGGCAGTTCGTCAAGATCTCATACGGCAGAAGAGTTTATTCTGAACGGCGAACTGGAAGAAGCAGTAAATGTTTACATCAGACTCCTGGGTTCCATCCGGGAGATAATAAAAGAGCCATAAGGATACGGCCAGTTAAATAAAAAATAATTTCGAATGAAATTGTGGGATAAAAATATTTCAACAGAGGAACGGATCCTGGAGTTTACTACCGGAAGCGATCCTATTTATGATCTGCAGCTGGCCCCATATGATGTTATGGGTTCTATGGCGCATGCCATCATGCTTGCTGAAGTTGGCCTGATTGGAAAAAATGAGGCAGCTGAACTCGTGGATGAGCTGGCGAAGATCTATTCAGGGGCTTTGGAGGGAAAAGTGGTCCTGGAACCGGGTGTGGAAGATATTCATTCCCAGGTTGAGATCATACTTACAGGCAAACTGGGTGATCTGGGGAAAAAAATACATACAGGCAGATCGAGGAACGATCAGGTAATGGTTGATATTAAACTGTTCCTTCGTGACGAGATTATAGATCTTGCCGGAGAGATTCATTCGTTGGGAGAGACATTGTGCAGACAGGCAGAAAAGTATAAAAATGTCCTGATGCCCGGATATACCCATATGCAGGTTGCCATGCCTTCCTCCTTTGGATTGTGGTTGGGCGCATACGCAGAGTCTTTGGCAGATGATCTTCTTTTTCTTCAGGCTATTTACCGATTGGTAAACCAGAATCCGCTGGGTTCGGCTGCAGGATATGGATCATCATTTCCGGTGGACAGGGAACTTACAACCCGGTTGCTTTCATTTGAGAATATGCATGTGAGTTCGGTCAACGCCCAGATGAATCGTGGAAAGACAGAATGGTATCTGTCCAGCGGGATCAGTGCAGTGGCAGCAACTCTGGCCCGGATGGCCATGGATTGTGTGCTGTTCCTGGGCCAGAACTTCAACTTCATTTCACTTCCCGACGAACTGACTACCGGTTCAAGCATTATGCCCCATAAAAAGAATCCCGATGTGCTGGAAATTATACGGGCTAAATGCAACCGCTTAACCGGGATCCCCATGGAGGTATCATCTGTTACCGGAAACCTGATTTCAGGGTACCACAGGGACTTCCAGTTGCTCAAGGAAATCCTTCACCCGGCACTTGAAGAGTTAAGGAATTGTGTTTCAATGATGCAATATGTAATGGAACGCATTGAAGTAAACCGCCGGATCCTGGAGAATGATATCTATCAGTATATATTTTCAGTGGAGGAGGTAAATAAGAAAGTTAAAGAGGGAATTCCATTCAGGGACGCCTACCGGGAAGTGGCCTCGGAAATTGATAAGGGCCGTTACAGGCCCGGAAGAGACCATTCCTATACCCATCTTGGCAGTTTGGGTAATCCCGGAATAGAGCTTATCGGGGAAAAGTTGGAACAGGCCTATGGCTCCTTTAAAATCGTGAACACTTCAGAGATTGAAGAATATTTAGAAAATTATTTTGAGAAAACATGACTCACAGAAAATATTTAAAAGAGAAGAATAAAATTGTAATAAAGGTAGGCACAAGCCTGCTGGCCTACGATAATGGGAATATTAACCTGCAGCGTATGGAGAAACTGGTAAGGGTTCTTGCTGACCTTCACAACAGCGGTAAGGAAGTAATCCTGGTTACGTCAGGTGCAGTTGGTGTGGGTGTCGGGATGATCGGCCTAGATAAGAAACCGGATGACCTGGTTAAAAAACAGGCCCTGGCAGCCATTGGTCAGGTGGGGTTGATCAGGTTATACCAGAAGTTCTTCGACGAATACAATAAGATAGTGGCCCAGCTATTACTAACCAGGGATGGAATTGAAAATACCCTGCGCAGAAAGAATGCCAGGAATACATTGCTCCAGTTGATCGATATGGGCATTATTCCCGTTGTGAATGAGAACGATACTGTAATAACGGATGAGATTGAATTTGGAGATAACGATACACTTTCTGCTTCGGTTGCAACTCTTATTCAGGCTGAGTTATTATTGATTCTGACCGATACAGACGGAGTATTTACATCCGATCCCCATTTAAACCGGTCTGCACAGAAAGTCCCGAAAGTAATGAAGGCAAGTGATGATTTGAAAAATATTGATGTAAATGGTTCATCAAAAATGGGCTCGGGTGGAATGGCTTCAAAAATTGCAGCAGCCGAATTGTGCCGGGAACATAATGTGGATGTGGTCATTGCCGATGGTAGAGATCCGACCTCCATTCTGGATATACTGGAAGGAAAGGATCTGGGGACGTTTTTTGTAAGTGATGCAACAAATTCACTGGCGAGTTGATTTATAGACTAATTGATAATTATATAGCATGGAAGAATTAAACGAGATTGGTATCAGAGCAAGGAAGGCAGCTGCCCAACTGGCCAATCTGAATTCAGAGAAAAAGAATAAGATCCTGTTGCAGGTGGCCGACCTTCTCGAAAAAAACATTGATACCATCCTGGAGGCTAATGTAAAGGACCTTGAGCTGGGTAATGAGATGGGACTTAAAGGTGCCATTATTGACAGGTTGACTTTATCCGGTGAGAGAATTCAGGGAATAGCCGGGGGATTAAGGGAGATCGTACAGCTGGAAGATCCCATAGGTGAGATCGAGGAAATGAAGAAACGTCCGAACGGACTGTTAATTGGAAAGAAAAGGGTTCCACTGGGAGTTGTAGGGGTCATCTATGAATCCAGGCCGAATGTAACAGCCGATGTGGCCGGATTATGTATTAAAACCGGAAATGTATGTGTGCTGAGGGGAGGTAAGGAGGCTTTCCAATCCAATAATGTCATAGTAAAGATATTCCATGAAGCCATTGCGGGCCTTGAACTGGATCCAAACATGGTACAGTTGGTTCAGAATACTTCCCGGGAGAGTGCTGTAGCCATGATGAAGCTGAATGATTACCTGGATATCCTGATCCCCAGGGGCGGGGCAGGTTTGATAAAGACAGTAGTGCAAAACAGCACAGTTCCTGTTATTGAAACGGGAGTGGGAAATTGTCATGTATACGTTGATGAGGCTGCTGATCCGGATATGGCTGTTTCTGTGGTTTATAATGCAAAAACCCATCGTCCGGGTGTATGTAATGCGGCAGAAAGCCTTCTGGTACATGAAAAGATAGCTTCGAAAGTACTGCCAATGATCGGAAAATCTCTTATTGAAGGAGGGGTGGAGATCAGGGGCGATGAAACCACCTGCAGATATATTCCCGAAGCAAAACAGGCTGTCGAGGATGATTGGTCGGCAGAATACCTGGACCTGATTATCAGTTCAAAAGTTGTAGGCTCGCTGGAAGAAGCTGTGGAGCATATCAATACATATGGCTCAATGCACTCGGAAAGCATCATTACAGAAAACTACAGTCACGCTCAATATTTTCTTGACAGGGTGGATGCAGCAGCAGTATATGTCAATGCATCTACCCGTTTTACCGATGGATTCGAATTTGGTTACGGAGCCGAAATTGGAATTAGCACTCAGAAATTGCATGCCCGTGGGCCCATGGGACTCAAAGAATTAACCACCAATAAATATGTAATTTACGGTAGCGGACAAACACGATAATAACGAGACTAACTATTATTGATGGTTTATGCTCTTTTTTATGTTATCAAGGAAAAGATCAAATAAATATGCGGTGTCTGTTGGTCCGCCGGAGGCTTCAGGATGGAACTGGGTAGAAAAAAACGGCTTTTCAAGGTGTTTCATCCCTTCATTGGTATTATCGTTAAGATTAACAAAGAGAGGTTCCCATCCTCCTGGAAGTGTCTCATTGTTTATTGCATATCCATGGTTCTGGGAAGTAATATAAGCCTTGTCTGATCCTACCTCGAGGACCGGCTGATTATGACTTCGGTGTCCGTATTTCAGCTTGTATGTATCAGCCCCGGCCGCCAGTGCCATAAGCTGATTACCAAGGCAGATCCCGAATATTGGAGTATTTGAACCGAATGCTTTTGCAAGTGTCCGGATGGTGATGTCACATCGCTTGGGGTCACCTGGTCCGTTGGAGTTAAAAAGTCCATCGTACTCCTCCTGGTTGATATCGTAATCCCACGGGACCCTGATTACTGTTGTATCCCTTTCGAGCAGGTACCTGATAATATTATATTTCACACCACAGTCTATCAGAAGGATCCGGTATCTTCCATCTCCGTATACTTTTTTTTCTCCGATACTTACCCGGGCTACCAGGTTCTCCAGGTTCGGATCATACGTTTCCGGTTCTTCATTGTCGGAGACCACCTTCCCAAGCATGGATCCCTTTTCCCGCAGCATCTTTGTTATCATCCGGGTATCCACATCGAAGATTCCCGGTATCTGGTTTTGTTTTAACCAGTCACCCAGACTTTGCCGGGCATTCCAATGAGAATATTCTGCAGAATAATCGGAAATAACAAGGGCCGAGATATGCAGCATATCTGACTCAAAGAATTTATAAAGACCGTTTTCAGAATCTTCACGCGGTACCCCGTAATTGCCCACCAGGGGATATGTAAGAACCAGGATCTGTCCTTTATAAGAAGGATCGGTCAGGCTTTCAGGATAACCGGTCATTGCTGTATTAAATACTAC
>CAZIAU010000065.1:0-9345 GCA_964536755.1 uncultured Bacteroides sp.
AAAATTACAATCGGAGGAAGATTATAATAGTAATATTGATCAGATCGAAAAAATCATTAAAGGAAATTTAAATGAGGTTATTGATTTCTTGAAAACAGAAATGAGTAAAAAGGCGGCATTATTTCAGTTTGAAGAGGCTAACCAGTTAAAAGAAAAAATAGAAATATTATCGCGGTACCAGAGTAAATCTACGATTGTGAATCCATCCATTCATAATGTGGATGTATTCAGTATTGAAAGTGATAAGAAAGAAGCATTCGTTAACTTTTTGAAAGTGATCAAGGGAGCTGTAATTCAGGCACACACCATCGAGATTAAGAAGAAGCTTGACGAAAGCGATAATGAATTGCTGGCGTTTGCTATTACAGATTTTAGAAGTCGAATTGAAAGCAATTCCAGGGAGATGATCCTTCCAACAGATCTAAGTGAATATTTTCCAGAAAATAAGATTACGGTACCCCAGAGGGGAGATAAGAAAAAACTTCTTGACCTTTCCAAAAGAAATGCCATCAGTTATCGCCTGGAAAAGACGAAAAAAGCTTCTGCTCATACAACTTTACGGGCAGGAGAAAGAATCCTTAAAACTCTGCAGAAAGATCTTAGACTTAATAGCCTGCCAGTTCATATTGAATGTTTTGATAACAGTAACATACAGGGGAGCAATCCCGTAGCGGCATGTGTGGTTTTTAAACAGGGTAAGCCGGCAAAGAAAGAATACAGACATTACAATATTAGAAATGTTTCGGGGATTGATGATTATGCTTCAATGGAAGAGGTAGTGTACCGAAGATATCGGAGATTACAGGAAGAAAGTGGTTCATTGCCGCAACTAATTGTGATTGATGGCGGGAAAGGGCAGCTTGCTGCTGCTCTTAAGAGCCTAACAAGTCTGGGATTGAGAGGAAAAATTGCCATAATAGGAATTGCGAAGAAACTCGAAGAGATCTATTTCCCTGACGATCCGGTTCCTCTTTACATTGACAAAAATTCAGAATCTCTTAAGATCATTCAAAATCTGAGAAATGAAGCTCATAGATTTGGGATAAGTTTTCACAGGCTTAAGAGAAGCGGCGATATGACCGTATCGCAACTCGACCTTATACCTGGTATAGGAAATAAAACCATTGAAAAGTTATTTACAGAATTTAAATCATTTGATGGAATAAAATCTGCACCGCTTCATCTATTAAAAGAGAAAATTGGTCCATCGAAAGCCAGGATTATTACCAGGCACCTGAATGGGAAAAAAACTTAAGGATTATTTGTTTCTTGAAACTGTGAATTCAATGAGTTCTTTTAGCGATTCCCTGGCAGGGGAGTCGGGAAAAGTTTGTATAGATTCCATGGCAGAGGTTTTATAATCCAGCATTTTTTTACTGGCAAATTCAATTCCCCCCATATCCTTTACAAATTGAATTACTTCGGACACGACTCGTTGACTCCTATTACCATTCCTGATTTTCCTGATCATTTTTTTGCGCAATCCTGGTTCAGAATGCTGTAGGGCATAGATTAAAGGAAGCGTGAATTTCTTTTCTTTAATATCGTTTCCCGTAGGTTTTCCAATGATTCCATGTGATTGATAATCAAATAGATCATCTTTTATTTGGAAGGCCATTCCAATATTGATCCCCAGTTCATAAACCTTATCTACAACATCTTTACTGGCTCCGGCAGCAGTAGCTCCACAGGCTGTGCACGAGGCGATAAGTGTTGCTGTTTTCTTCCGAATTACCTCGTAGTATGTTTCTGTGTCAATATTAAGGCTTCTCGACTTCTGGATTTGCATCAGTTCTCCTTCACTCATCTCTCTGGATGCCTCCGATACAATTTCCAGCAAAGCATAGTCCTTTTTCTGAACAGCAAGGAGCAAACCGCGGGCAAGCAAATAATCACCAAGAAGTACGGCAACTTTTGATTTCCAGATGGCTTTAACAGAAAAGACACCCCTGCGCTCATTTGAGTCATCCACCACATCATCATGTACAAGGGTAGCGGTATGCATTAATTCAATCAACGAGGCAGCCGTATAAGTTGAATCGGTGATCTTACCAATCATTTTGGATGATAGAAAGACAAATAAAGGTCGCATTTGCTTACCCTTTCTGCGTAGTACATAACGGGTAACCATATTTAGAAGGGGGACCTGACTGGAAACAGCCTCTTTAAATCGGCGATTAAATTCTTTCATCTCCGGTCCAACAGGCTTTCTTATATCTTCCAGTTTGATCATTTATCAGAATTTGGACCATTAAAGGTAGAAAAAGAAAATCAGAACAAATACTAAATGAGTTGGTCAGGAAAGAACATATTAAAAACCTTAAATATTGATATATTTGTATTTGATCAATATGTTCTGGTTATCGATATACCCTACACTATGGAATTCTCAGACTTAAAGCCCGAAGAGGTTGAAAATGCAGCTAAAATGATGAAGGCAATATCTCACCCTATGAGACTGGCTATACTTGGCCATCTTACAAAGCATAAACAATTGAATGTCACTGAAATACATGAATTATTGCAGATTGAACAATCTACCGCTTCTCATCATCTGGGAATCCTTAAGGATAAAGGTATTCTGGCATCTGTGAGAAAAGGGAAGAACACTCTGTATTACCTGAAACGAACCAATTTAAGTAAGCTGGTAAGATGTATCAGTGATTGTGCCTGTGAATAAACGTAGATAAGACAGATGGCCAGGATAAGAATAACAAAGGAGTTTAGTTTTGAGATGGCGCATGCTCTGTGGAATTATGATGGTGCGTGCAGGAATATTCATGGCCACTCTTACAGGCTGTTTGTCACTCTGGCCGGAATTCCAGCCAATGATCGTAATGATCCCAAATTTGGAATGATCATGGATTTCAAGGACCTTAAAAATATAATTAAAGGTCCTGTAGTGGATCATCTTGATCACTCTTTAGTGGTATACCGGGAAGATGAAGGGGATACGCTGACAGAAATAAGAAAGATGTATGAAAAAGTGTATGCATTTGATTTTCAGCCAACTTGCGAAAATCTTGTAATTTATATTGTTGAAATAATTGAACCTTTGTTACCCGCCGGTATCGAACTTCACTCAATAAGATTATTTGAAACGGCCACATCTTTTGCCGAGTGGTACGCCAGCGATAACAAATAGACAGGTATGGAACAGGAAAAGAAGCTCTTTCTACTGGATGCGTATGCCTTGATCTTCAGGGCTTATTATGCATTCATTTCAAATCCAATGAAAAACTCCAGAGGAGTTCCAACCTCCACAATATTTGGATTTACAATGGCACTGGATGAAATTCTCAGAAAGGAAAATCCTTCCCATATTGCCGTAGTATTTGATCCTCCGGGCCCCACATTCAGAAATGAGATGTTCCCGGATTATAAAGCTAACAGGGAAGCTACCCCGGAAGATATTAAAACGGCAGTTCCTTATATAAAAAAATTAATTGAAGGTTTCAACATTCCAATCATAGAAGTTCCTGGTTTTGAGGCTGATGATGTGATAGGTACCATGGCCAAAAAAGCAGAAAATGATGGGTTTACCGTATACATGATGACTCCGGATAAAGATTTTGCTCAACTTGTATCGGATAACATTTATATGTATAAACCTGGAAGGGGAGGAAATCAACCGGAGATCATGGGATTGGATGAGGTGAGGGAGAAGTTCCTCGTGGAACATCCAGGACAGGTAATTGATATTCTTGCTCTCTGGGGAGATTCTGCTGACAATATACCGGGAGCCCCCGGTATTGGGGAAAAAACAGCTAAAAAGCTAATCGGGCTCTATAAATCTGTAGAAGGTGTATACGAGAATATTGATCAGTTAAAAGGAAAACAGAAGGAAAACCTGGAAAATTCAAAGGAACAGGTTGAGCTTTCCAAAACACTCGCAACCATAGCACTTGATGTTCCGGTAAAGATGAAGACAGGGGACCTGGTCCGGAAAGGATTACATAAACAGGAGCTGGAATTATTGTTTAATGAATTGGAATTTAAGAATATAGCCTCGAGAATATTATCAGGCATACCTGACCAGGCTCCCTCCAAGTCATATTCGGGTCAGGGTAATCTGTTCGAAAAGGAGAATCCTGAAACAAATAACGAAACGGGACAGGCTTTAAGAACCATTGAAACAAACGATCATGAATATTTACTCATAGAAGATCTGGATGAAGTAAAAAAATTATCTGCCACCCTGAACAATTTAGACTCTTTTTGCTATGATACTGAAACCACCGGGCTGGATCCCCTGGAGGCTGAGATTGTAGGGATAGCCTTTAGCTGGCAGGCCAATAAAGCCAGCTATATCGCCTTCGGTGAGGATAAGGAAGAAGCAAGAACCTGGCTTCAGGCTTTAAGGAAACCTTTTCAGAATCCGGATATAGAGAAGATCGGTCAAAATCTTAAATATGATTTGCATATTTTAAAGAATTATGAAATAGAGGTTAAGGGTTCTCTATTTGATACAATGGTTGCACATTTTATCCTGAAACCGGAATTGAAACATAACCTGAATGCACTTGCTGAGCAATACCTGGGTTATTCCATGGTTAAAATTGAAGATTTGATTGGAAAAAAGGGAGGAAGACAATCTTCATTTAAATATGTCAGCAGGGAATTAGCAAAAGAATATGCCGGTGAAGATGCAGATATCACATTTCAGCTGGCTCAATTATTAAGAAGCGACCTGGAGAAAAACGGTTTATTAAACCTGTCTGAGAAAATTGATATGCCTCTGGTTCCTGTATTGATGAAAATGGAACATTACGGAGTGAAGCTGGATGTTAGTGCACTGAATGAATTTGCCGTTGAATTACGGGAGCAGATTATCGTTGCCGAAAAAGATATTCATAAAATGGCAGGGGTTGAATTTAATATCAGTTCACCGAAACAACTGGGTGAGGTTCTTTTTGAAAGAATGAAAATTATTTCATCCCCCAGGAAAACCAAAACTAAACAGTATGCCACGGGAGAGGAAGTTCTGATACAATTGAGAGATAAACATCCAATTATTGATAAAATACTGGAATACAGAACATTAAGAAAATTACTATCTACCTATGTGGAAGCTTTGCCAAGACTGGTGAAGAAAAGTACAGGTAAGATTCATACCTCTTTTAATCAGGCACTGGTGTCCACCGGAAGGTTGTCATCCATTAATCCTAATCTGCAGAATATACCAGTAAGAGAAGCGCGCGGAAGAGAGATCAGGAGGGCGTTTATTCCCGGCGAAAAGAATAATATCTTTTTGTCGGCAGACTATTCACAAATTGAATTGCGGCTGATGGCTCATTTAAGTGGTGATCCCCAGATGATTGAAGCATTTGTTAAAGATGAAGACATTCATACCGCAACAGCAGCCAAGATCTATAAACTGGATACAGGGGCTGTATCTAAAGAAATGAGAAATAAAGCTAAAACTGCCAATTTCGGTATTATTTACGGTATTTCAGCGTTTGGCCTGTCACAGCGTATGCATATTTCAAGATCGGAAGCCCGGGAGTTGATCGATGATTATTTTACAACTTATCCCGGCGTTAAATCCTTTATGGATTCAAGTATTAGAATGGCACGGGAAAAAGGATACGTGGAAACCATGTATGGACGCCGCAGATACCTTCCGGACATTCTTTCCAGGAACTCAGTTGTGAGGGGAAATGCCGAGAGAAATGCCATAAATTCACCCATTCAGGGTTCGGCAGCAGATATTATTAAAATAGCCATGGTAGATATTCAGAATACACTTGATAATGAGGGGATTAAAAGCAAAATGATCCTGCAGGTCCATGACGAACTGAATTTCGATGTATGGCCCGATGAACTTGAAAGAGTAAGTCAAATAGTCAGGGAACGGATGGAAAATGCATCTTCGCTGAGTGTTCCCCTAACTATAGATATGGGATACGGAGACAGCTGGTTCGAAGCTCATTGAATATTAAATCTTATCTTTTGCATTAGCCAGGTCACCTTTATTTCCTGACAGAACTTCCCTGGCCAGGCCTGGTTCGGCAAGTATTTCAATAGCTTTTTCCAGCTGCGTGTCTTCCTGTATCTGAGCTCTGATGCGACCGGCCTGATAATAATACCTGGATACAATCTCTTCAGAAAGGATCTCACGAATCTCATCCTGGAATGTTTTAAGGTCCTTAAGATTATTGTGTGAGAGTTTTTCTTCGAGCGATAAAAACTCGTCAGAAGCAATCTGGTAATATTTTTCCTGTTTGGCTGTTTTGACAAGCTGGTTAAATGCCTGTTCGCTTGAGGTCATAAATTCAAAATCCCGGTCTTCGACAAAATCTTCAAACAACTTATAATCAGTATCTGAAATCCTGAAATTTTCAGGAGAAGTTATTTCATCATGTTGGGAACGATAAATGGTAGCGTAATCAAATATTAAATTCTGAGCATAGAGCTGCATAGTAATTTCGGAAAATATATCAGATTTAACCTCAAAATCAGGCTGAATGCCCCCGCCATCATAAACAAGCCGGCCGTTACTGGTAGTATATTCTGAAATCAGTGAATCGGGTATCATTCCCACACTGCCGTCTTCATTACGATGTGAATAATCCAGTGCCTGGATACACCTTCCGCTGGGAATATAATATTTTGCCGTTGTAACTTTAAGCTGAGCATTGTATTTTAGGGGCCTGGTGGTTTGTACAAGTCCTTTTCCAAAAGTGCGCTGACCAACAATAACCGCCCTGTCAAGGTCCTGAAGGGCCCCGGCAACAATTTCGGATGCAGAAGCGGATCCACGGTTTACAAGTATAACCAGCGGAATATCTTTATCTACCGGATCATGTTGGGTGGAATAATCTGAATCCCATTGCTTCATCTTTCCTTTTGTACTGACAATCAATTCTCCTTTATCGACAAAAAGATTACAGATCCTTACTGCCTCGATGAGAAGTCCGCCGGGATTGGAACGCAGGTCAAGAACAAGAGAGTTCATTTCGCTGTTCTGTTTTAGGTTACGAAGAGCCTGTTCAACCTCCCTTCCCGCCCCTGTGGTAAAATTCGAAATACGGATATAACCGGTATGGGGGTCTGTCATACCGTAATAAGGTACATTGCGGACAGAAATTTTCTCCCGAACCAGAGAAAAATCCAACTCTTTCTCTTCGCCGTATCGTTCAATTGTCAGAATCAATTCCGTGCCAGGTTGTCCTTTAAGCTGGTCGCTGACCTTTTCAATATCCTGATGTTCAGCAGGTTTCCCATTTACTTTAATTATTTTATCACCGGCTCTGAGCCCACTCTTGGCGGCAGGAAAACCTTCGTACGGTTCGGCTATTATGACATAATCACCAGATCTGCGAATAAGGGACCCGATGCCCCCGTATTCACCGGTTGTCTGAAATTTAAAATCATCCATATTCGATTCCGGGATATAAGTTGTATAGGGGTCCAGTGAAGACAACATGGCATTAATGCTTGTACTAACCAGTTCTTCCGGATCCGTTTCATCTACATAGAACATGTTTAATTCCCGGAACAGAGTATAATATATATCCAGGTTCTTGACAATCTCCAGGTCCTTATTCCTGATGGTTGTGAATCCTACGCTGAAGAGGACAATGAACAATCCTGCTAAAGCAATCTTGTGCTCTACTCGTTTCATCTGAAAAAATATCTTATTTAGCTGTTATGTTCCCGGTATAAAGGAAGTATAAAGATTCCAAATATCTCTTTATATTAACTTTTTTTAAGAATGACCGATGTGTATCTTTGTGGTCAAACCGGCTGTAAAGTCAGGCCGGTAACAGGTCATGATTACATCAATTGAAGCGCTGCATGTGACAGTGGATACCGTTGAGTCATTTCTGTTTGTAACAACGGGACCGGCCGGAATAGCTCTGACCCCGGAAGGGGGGATAAATATAGTGCATAGAGCAATTACAGCACCGCCGGACTGGTTCTTCGTTTACATCCTCGTGCTTTTCGGACTGTTCGCATGGATACGAAATTATTATGGAAGCATATTCATTCAAACTTTTGAAGCTTCAATAAACTTCCAGGTTACAGCACGGATGTTCAAAGATAATAGTGTGCTTCAGAAGCAACTTGATAATTTCCTGTATGGTTTCTATTTTCTGAGTACTGCCCTGCTGTTAGTCGTCGCAGAGAGGAAAACAGAGATTTTTCCATACCATTTACAGGGTATGGGATTATATCTTTTTAATCTGGGATTACTGATTGGAACTTTCCTGTTCAGAATTGTCCTTGTAAATATCTCGGGATTTATATTTAACCGGATAAACATTTTCAGGGAATACTTATATAATACGTTCATATTTAATAAATTAACAGGGATTATCATCTTACCCTTATTGTTCCTGATGGTTTATACCAAAGGGCATCTTCAGGATGTGTTCCATTGGATAACACTGATCACTGTTGTACTTATTTTGGGGATGAGAATAACTCGGGGAATCATCTTTACTTTGAAGAAAGGTGTTTTATTATTCTATTTGTTTTTATACCTTTGTGCCCTTGAAATAGTACCTCTTGCATTACTTTACAAGTGGTTGAAAGGTATCCTTTAAGTAGAGCTAAAAGAAAGGAGTTTATATGGGAAGAATAAGGAAAATCCTTGTTTCTCAGCCCGCGCCTGAGAATAACAAATCCCCCTATTTTGACTTAGCCAGCAAACATAATCTGAAAATTGATTTCAGGCCGTTCATCCATGTTGAAGGGGTAAGTGCCAGGGATTTCAGACAGGAAAAGGTAGATATAGGTTCTCATACAGCTGTGATTTTTACAAGCAAGACGGCCATTGATCACTATTTCAGGATGGCAGAGGAAACCCGGACCAATGTTCCCGATACCATGAAATACTTCTGCGTTTCTGAAGCTACTGCTTATTATCTGCAAAAATATATCGTCTATCGCAAAAGGAAGATCTTTTACGGAAAGGGACAGATCATTGACCTGATGGAAATAATGAGTAAGCATAAGGATGAGAAATTCCTTCTGCCTCTGTCGGCTGCACACAAGGAAGAGATCCCTGTTCTGTTAAAGAAAGCAAACTTTAATTTTTCGAAAGCGGTACTTTACCGGACCGAATGCAGTGATCTTTCAGATCTGGCAGATGTAAATTATGATATCCTTGTGTTTTACAGCCCATCGGGAATCAAATCACTCTTTCAGAATTTTCCCGATTTCAAACAGAATGATACAAAAATAGCCTCCTTTGGTACCAAAACCGCTAAAGCTGCAGAAGAAGCCGGACTCCGTCTGGACATTTTGGCTCCGCAGCCCCATGCTCCCTCCATGACCATGGCGCTGGAGAATTTCATAAAGGATTATAATAAAAATAACGGGAAACCGTAAAGTAAA
>CAZIAU010000065.1:9355-10058 GCA_964536755.1 uncultured Bacteroides sp.
TAAATATATTGCTAACTTGAGGGGGAGAAATCCCCCTTTTTTTATGTCCGATGTTTCATTCAGTAAAAAAGAAAAGCTCTGCAGCAAAAAAGCAATTTCTGCGCTTTTTGAGTATGGCAGAAATGTAAAAGCATTTCCACTGAGGATAATGTACAACAGGATTGATTCGGGGCCTTATCCTGCCCTGGTTGCTGTATCGGTTCCCAAAAGGCTATTTAAAAAAGCCGTTGACCGGAATCTGTTAAAAAGAAGGATCCGGGAGGCTTACCGGCACAATAAATCCGGGTTTTATATGAAATTGTCCGGATTGAGTTTACAGATTAATATGGTAATTCAGTACCATCACGGCAGGATAACAGACTACAGGTCTATTGAAGCTGCGTTGATTAAAGGACTTGACAGTCTGGTCCGTGATCTGGAAAAAAATAAAACAATTTAAACTAACGGATTATTGTTCTTCCCCCCAGACCGGTTGAAAGCGCTTTCTTTACCTGTTCAAGACTTTGAATCCGGACGATAATATGATTCAGTTCTTCAATTTGATTGCTTTTCTCAGCTTTCTGAAGGTTTATTCTAAGCTGTCCCAGTGCCTTTTCCACGACCATCATTTTATATGAAAGCAATGATTTGGGCACTTCAAATCCCAGGTTCTCACCCGGCATCTCCACATAAGCCTCTTTTCGTTTCCATACTTTGCTGAGTT
>CAZIAU010000066.1:0-10030 GCA_964536755.1 uncultured Bacteroides sp.
CGATACACGCTCTTCTGGATCCTGACTGATAAATATAGACCGCTTCTCCTTCCAGATCTGAAGCAGCAATATCTATGGGAGTATATCTTTTACCTCCGGCCAATGTTAATTTCCCTCCTATGGTAAATGTGGACTTTTTGCTGTATCCCCACTCAAATTCTTTTGCAGTAAGAGCATTTAGAGCATATCCTCCATCGAAAACGGCATCGTAAGCAATGCCATCACTTCCTGTTCTTTCTGCCTTGTATAACGAACCAGTAAGTAGCATGAAATATGATTTGCTGAAAAATTTCTCAAGGGTAAACTCCAGTCCGTAATTTTTCCCGGTCCCCTCGTTCACCAGGCTGTCTGGAAAGAAGCGGCTCAGGTTATGACCTTCATCAAGTACTGAATAAGATGATGGCTGAGATTCAACCGGTATATTATAAAGGTATTGATAATAAGATTCTATTTTGATCCGCATATTTGAATTTACAGTGTGATCCCAGGAAAATACATTGTGATAGCTCTTCAGAAAACCAAGTCCGGTATTTGGCTGAATGAATTCCCCGTTCTCCCCCGTAATCCCTGCAAAATATATGTAACCCGGTACCATCTGGCTGTGCAAACCGGTTCCAAATGCAAATATGTTTTTTGAATTGAGTTGGAACCTGATCCCGGCTCTTGGTTCCAGGGAAGTGCTGACATTTTCGTCAAGTTTAAGTACTTGTCCATGCAATCCCGCAGTAATAGTTATTCTTTCTGAAGTTTTGTATTTCCAATGCATAAATGGCTGAAAAAGTGATGCATATCCACGATGATCCAACCTGGTTACATATCCGGATAATACTTCATTGTATATTGAATCATCCATACCAAAATGATAAATATCCTCTATCATGCCCGTTTTCAATGAATGTCGTTTGCTCATTTTCCTGTTCCAGAAAAAGGAAACAGAGTATTTATTCTGATCACTGTGGTACCCGCTATGGTCATTCATGATATTATCTATTTTATACAGACCTTCATCAATATGACGGTACACTTTGTCCATATGATTGGACTGGTGGTCCTTTGATGCAGAGACAGTAAGCTTAAAAAAGGAACTGGCACTTATGGATTTGGAGTAATTTGCGCCCAGTACTCCCATTCCTGTCCTGAAGTGCTCATCCATGGCTTCATCTCCGTAAATTCCTCCACTCTTCGGATCCGTTTGTTCGCTTGCAAGTATATTTATCCTGCTTATGCCTCCAATCCCGAAAATAGAGATATTACCTCTGTTCTGCGTCGGGAAGTTGAGTTTAAAGGAGAGATCCTGGTACCTGGGTACGGCGTCCGTTCCGATACTGATGCCCAACGCTTTGAATATATCCAGTGTTGAATAGCGGTAGGCTGCCAGGTAGGAGGAGTTGCCCTGTCTTGAAACAGGCCCTTCGGCAACCAGTTCGGTACCCAGGAATCCGAGCTGACCGGAAAATTCATGCTGTTCATTATTACCATTCCTCATCCTGAGATCAAATACACCGGCAATACTGTTTCCGTATTCGGCCGGGAATGCCCCGGTCATAAAATCCGAAAGGGAAAGCACCTTATTATTGAGTATGGTTACAGGTCCCCCGGTAGTACCGGACACTCCAAAATGATTCGGATTGGGAATATTTACCCCCTCCAGTCTCCAAAGTACGCCAAGAGGTGAATTACCCCTGATTACCAGGTCATTGTTTGAATCATCATTTCCCTGAACACCGGCATAATTCGCAGCCATTCGTGCAGGATCTCCCCGGCTTCCTGCATATCGCTCCGATTCTTCCACGGAAAAGGTCCTTGCAGACACACAGGCCAGATCATTGAGTGCGACACCTTTCCCGGTTGTGGCAGACACACAGAGTTCTTCAATTTCAGTCGGGGACTCTTCCATCTGAACCTGCAGAATTATTTCCTTGACCGAGTTTACTATCACATCGGAGATTACCGACTGCCTGTACCCTACAAATGAAGTGTTTGCCGTATACCTCCCCACTGGTATATTTTCAATCCTGAATTTGCCTCCATCATCGGTAATTGTTGCCTTAACCAGTGATGAATCACGATATACTGCGACTGTTGCCGCTATGAGCGGAGTTCTTGTTTCATTATCCACAACAGATCCCCGCAGGGTCTGAGTAAATGCCTGTGCCAGGATGCTCGTTTGAGAGGAAATTATGAGCAAGACAATGGCGCTAACGAAAGTGCTTCGTGTCATGATTTCTAAATTTTAAAAATTAAAAACTAACTCAGATAGAAGAGTGTGCAGAGATAAAGGGGACTATCAGTACATCCCGTCCAGGATGTTCGTGACAAGTTTGTTTACCTCATTTCGGTTCTTAAAGGAGGCACTGATACCATACAGAGCCGCCTGGGGTATTTTGTTTTCTTTGCCGTGACTATCCATCCCGGATCCGACTTTTCTGCCTGCCTGTTCAAGAACTGAACCGGGCAGGATCCCACTCAGCATTCTGGCAATCCCAACAGATCTTTTTGTGGTCCTGAAGTCCTGTGTCAATGATTCTTCGTTTTCCAACACTTCATAAAGGTCCTTCAGGAACTCTTCTTCCTTGCCGATATTAAGATGAGTGACAGTTATATGCAATGCATCGGGAAATTGCAGCCGGTCAAGGTACCACCCCCTGGCCGCAAGTGCATCCCCGATATTGAAGATATTCCCTTTAGCAGAGGTAAATGCCACCACTGACATTTCCGGGCTGCCGATCACCTTCAGGTGTTCGTGTTTTTCAATACCTACCCTGATTATTTCTGCGGTTCGCATAACTTGCCGGGCAATGGTCCTGTAACCTTCCCGCCCCAGGTGATTCATAATTGCCCAGCAACCTGCCACCGGCCCACCGCTTTTAGTGCCCATAAAAGTGGTCGATGCAAAGATCCCCCCTGGCCAGTCAGCATGAACGAAGAACTGTTTCCTTCTCAGCTTTCTGTTCCTGTAGAGAATAATTGACACACCCTTTGGAGAGTAACCGTATTTATGGGCGTCCAGCGATATGGATGTTATTCCCTTAATTCTGAAGTCAAATGCAGGTACCCTGTATCCGGCATCCTCCATGAAAGGCAGCATAAATCCTCCCATACAGGCATCCACATGAAACAGAAGGTTGTGATTGCAGGCAATCCGGGCAATATCCCTGACAGGATCAACAACACCATATGGAAAACAGGGGGCAGAACATGCCAACATTATGGTGCGGCTGGAGATGGCATCCTGCATCGCGGTCAAATCTGCCCTTTTATCATTACCGACAGGTACTATCACGGCCTTCATACACAGATAATGGCAGGCCTTCAGAAATGAAGGATGTGCTGTTTCGGGGATTACAATCTCCCATCTGGTATTTTCTTTACGCCGATCATTTGCATAATCACGTGCCACTTTCAGGGCCAGAAAGATACTCTCTGAACCACCCGTGGTTACACTCCCGGCAACATACTGATCACCATGCATCAGTTCAGTGGTCATCCGGACAATATCTTTTTCAAACTTTCTGAGTGACGGGAAAACGGATGGATTCAGTGTACTTTCATATAGAAATGCGTTCAGATACTCACCGGAGAGCTTTGCCAGACGATTACCCGGGTGGTATACGAATCCGAATACCTTTCCCAGGTCCCACCTGGCATCGCCGGATTTTAATCCTTCAATTCTCTCGATCAGGTCGGAACCTGTGACCCCTGTTTCCGGAAAAGAATGTTTTGTTTTCATCAGTTTCAGTTTAGTATATATGCAAGTCCCAGCCCGAGATAATTTCCAATGGCATACCCTATAAGCCCCAGGGTGATTCCCATAGCAATAATATCCCTGTTGCCGATCACATTGGCAACAGGGCCTATGAAAGCAGGGCCAAAAATGGCCGCGGTGGATGCTATTATCACAGTATCCCGGTCAGTCCGGAATATAAATGCAAGCAGGAAGTGGAGAATTACACTGCCAAAGACAACAAACCCGCAAAAATAGAACAGGGTGGAACCGGCCGGAATTAATTCGGAAAAATTGGCCATTGATCCCATGGTAAGAGCGAACACAAGCAGCAGGTAACTGGCTGAAGAAAAAGTATGGGGCAGGCTCTGGATCTTCCTGTGAAATGATGCCACAATGGCAAGTGTGGTTATTCCCAGGATTACCAGTGGAAAAGAGATATTACCCGAGATAAGGTACGACAGACCCAGAGCAATGGAAAGAACCAGGATTGCCAGGGCAATACCCGTCACCACACTCCTGACCTTTTTGTGTGATCCTTCTTCCGGTTGGTCCGGGATATTCTCGGAATGATTATTGTTCCATTTCTTCCTGTAATCGGGCAGAAAGAAGCCCAGGACCCGTTTACCAATTGTCAGTAGGAAAAGGAAGTAAATGCCGCTGAAAACAATATCTGCACTATTCAAAAGGACAAAAACTTCTTCATCAACCCCAAGTGCCACACCAACGGCACTCATATTGGGTGTTCCACCGGTGTAAACACCAATCATCATACCCGAAACAGCTCCCGGATCTGCCAGATGATCCCTGAAAACCAGGAAAGCCAGGACAGAACATGTAACCACCCCTGATACACCCAGGAAGAATGCGAACAGAGCAGGTTCTACCTGTTTCAGCATTCTGAAAAAATTTGCGGAGAATAACAATAATGGTATGGCCAGGAAAACGGAGAGTCCCCAGATATTCTCCAGTATCTCTTTATTAAATGATACTCCCGGTATATTTCCGAAACCAATTCCGATAATGTAACAGATCACCATGGGAGATAACCAGCGTACCATACGGGACCTCTTTTCCATCCAGGTTATTAACACCGGAAGAGCGATCAGGAATGGTATCAGTAATATGGTTGCTAAAATTTCAGACATGATTCCGTAATTTTCTTCTACAAATGTAGAGTGCCGTGTTTGGACAGTAAAACGGATTCTTGCAGCAGTACTGCCGGCTTTTGCAGAAATTACTCTTTTTGGGCCAGGAAGAGGGACAATGTTACCGGAGAATAAGGATTTTTAATGAAGAGAGCCCGGTTTTTGCAAAAATTACTAAAACAGGAATATTGATCCGGTCAAATATCTTAATAATTGCTAAATAAAATTGCCTGGTAATCGAGATTGAAAATCAGATTTTATCACAAACCTTTCCAATCTGTTCCCGAAGTATCATGAAAAACCGGCTCCTCTCCTTCTCGGCGGTACCGCTTATGGGGGTTGATTTTGCCAGAAGATTTCTGCCCCACTGATAATTATAATCGAAAAATTCCCTGTTGTGGGAATACATCAGGTTTATGGCATTGCTGGTCAGATATGATGTCCTGTTCTCACCTGCTTTAATAAGGATCGTATTGTCGGCGAGAATAATATCATTGTAAAAGAGCTGGAAGTTACCCTCCTCTCCAACATGCGGCTGACCGCTGGGAAATTTGAATCCGAGTTCGGCCTGCTTTTGAATATGATCGACAAGATCATACAGCCTTTCGCAAAGAGTAAGCGCATCATTTCTTGTATTGAAGTAACCGGCCTCTGAATAATAGAGGACCTGCTTCAGATAGCTGTTAAGACACTCCTTGGTGGTAAACTCCTTCGTTCTTACCTTTACATAATTTGCAACTATCTCCTTCAGAATCTCTACCATATCCTGATCCAACTCATCAATGGAAAAGCGCATATCTTTGTACCCGGGGAAATTGAGATTGGATTTTTGCCAGAAAAACAGTTTAAATGCACATACCTCGGGAAACTGAATAATGTGATAAATATTGAGCTCGTTCAGAATAAATATGGCCTCAGAGTCGTTTGCCGCCCCGGTATCCCTGGTAATTAAAAGCAGGCCTTTCAACCAGTCGGTAAAAGAGTATTCCCCTTCAACCAGGAAATTTGTATTGAATGTTACGGAGTTTACCGGGCTGCCAGTCAGGTCATCCACTGAGAATTTAAAATGACGGGATAATTCCCGGACTTCCTGTAACGAGACTTGCTTCTCACCTCGTATTCTTCGGTAAGCGCTGTCGTTACTTATTCCCAGGACTTCTGCTATTTCATCAACGAGTGATACATGATCCGGAATTTGATCACGGATCTTCTGAAAGAGTTGAAGCTGGATATCAGCCTGGTTTTCCATACATTTTCAAATGTATGAAAAATACAAACACAACTCTATCCTGTGGTCCAGCTGCCCGGTTGTAAAAAATCACCTAAATAGTATATGGATGATCCGTTCCCGGGAACGTCCCACTCTGCATGATAGAAGAGTGAATCCAATGAAAAATAATCTATGGTTCCCGATCCGTCGGGATTTATCACCAGCTCATAGTGAAGGTAAAAATTGAACCCGGGGTCCTCCGATTCGTAATACCGGTTGAACATGTATCTACCTGATACATCAGTATCCCAGGAATATTGCCAGAAGGATTCCTGGTAATCTCCCCCGGATTCAGCATTGTCTATATAGGACCAGGTGAAATTGTACTTAACCTCTCCCTTGCTTCCGTCGCCGGATTCCCATGCGTCTATAAAGTCATACCCGGGACCCGCTCCGTACTGTATCTCCATGGACCAGTTTTTCCCGGAAGCATCTTCATCAAAGATCCAGTATAAGGTGAAGTTCTTTCCTTCGTGGAACAGGGTCCAGTACCATTCATCTCCATCTGTGGTCGATTCTTTATTTGATTTTTCTGCATCTGCCGGGACCTCCATACTGGTTATAAAAGCGGACATATCCAGGGCAGACTCTATATGACCAATGCACTCAATGGCGGATGGGTCGTTTGAACCGGTAAGGCCTGATGGAAGTTTTGCCAGTACCTCCCCGGCATCGAAAGAGAGTTTCTCAAATTCAGCCGGGTCCTCTTCTTTTCTGCACCCGGTTGCAACAACTGCCAGTAGCAGTAATCCTGTCAATCCCTTCATGTAAGACCCTGATTCCGGCATTTAACCGTGAAATTATCAATAAATATTTGATTAACAAGCCTTTCAAACATCATCAAAGTTAGGGGAAATCTTTCACATTTTTAATACATTTATCCAGTTCAATTTAAAGATCTGCCAACATGAAGAACTTTGTACTTCTGTCCCTGCTCGCCCTGATCTTTACCTCCTGCCAGGTCGATAACAAACATGAAAATGAAAATAGCCTTATCACCAAGAATCAACTAACACTGTCATCCGATATTATGACCCCTGAAGTACTATGGTCACTGGGACGGTTGAGTGATGTCCGGGTATCCCCTTCCGGCGATAAGGTACTCTATGGTGTAACCTATTTCAGCATTGAGCAGAACCGGAGCAACAGGGAGTTATTCCTGTTGAACACCGATGGTTCGGGTAAGGTGCAGCTGACCGAGACACCTCAGAGTGAATTTAATGCCGTCTGGCACCCCGACGGGGACAGGATTGTCTATCTCTCCTCCGCTTCGGGTGATGTCCAGGCATGGGCCATGAATGATGACGGAAGCGGTAAAGTTCAGATATCTGAAATTGAAGGTGGGATCAGCAACCTTGCTTTCTCTCCGGATGGCAGCAGGGTACTTTTCACAAAAAATGTGAAAATTGACAGGTCAACTTCCGACATTTATCCCGACCTGCCCGAATCAGATGCCAGGATCATTACCGATCTGATGTACCGCCACTGGGATACATGGGAAGACGGTGCATACAGTCATATATTTATCGCAGACTTCGACGGATCGAAAATTTCCAATGCAAAAGATATTATGCCCGGCGAACCCTATGATACGCCCCTGATGCCATTCGGGGGCATGGAAGAGATATCATGGACACCTGATGGAAAAGGGATCGCATACACCTGTAAAAAACTGAAAGGCGTTGAGTACACGCTCAGTACCAATTCGGATATCTACCTTTATAAGCTGGAGTCGGGACAAACCAGGAACCTCACACAGGGCATGCCGGGATATGACAAGGCGCCATTCTTTTCCCCCGATGGCAAGAAAATGTACTGGCTGAGCATGGAACGGGCAGGAGATGAAGCGGACAAGGAGAGATTGTTCGAAATGGACATGGAATCGGGAGTTAAAAGATACTTGACTGAAGATTTTGATCACAGTCCTTCAGGCCTGGTATGGGCTGATGAAGGAAAGAAACTCTATTTCGTGTCAGGGGTACAGGCAACATTCCAGATATATAAAATGGATGTTCAGTCAGCGGAGATAACCGCCGTTACCAGTGGAGCCCACGATTATCACTCGGTTTCAGTGGCAGGGGACCGGTTGATAGCCACCCGGGTGGATATGACCAAACCACAGGAGATCTACAGCGTGGATCCGGCAACTGGAGAGGCAACTGAGATCTCCTTTGAGAATAAGCATATCCTGGATCAGCTTACCATGCCCACCGTTGAAAAACGGTGGATCACCACCACGGACAATAAGGAGATGCTGACCTGGATCATCTATCCTCCTCATTTTGATAAAAACTTGAAGTACCCTACATTGCTCTATTGTGAAGGCGGACCACAATCAGCCCTGAGCCAGTTCTGGAGTTATCGCTGGAACTTCAGCCAGATGGCATCGAACGGATACATTGTGGTAGCTCCCAACCGGAGGGGAGTACTTACTATGGGACAGGACTGGACCGACCAGATAAGCAAGGACAACAGTGGCCAGGCTATGCAGGACCTTCTTGTGGCTATCGACGTGATAAAGGAGGAGCAATTTATCGATGAAGATAGGCTGGGAGCCATCGGTGCCAGTTTTGGAGGATTCTCCATATTCTGGCTGGCAGGAAATCACCAGAAACGTTTCAGGGCCTTTATTTCACACTGCGGCGTATTTAACGTTGAAATGGAGTATATGACCACCGATGAAATGTTCTTTGATAACTGGGAAACCGGAGGACCACCCTGGGAAAAGGATAATGAAGTTGCGCAGAAATCATATGCAGAATCCCCACACCAGTATATTCAAAACTGGGATACACCCATCATGATCATTACCGGGGAACACGACTACCGTATTCCATATACCCAGTCCCTGGCAGCCTTCAATTCAGCCCAGCTTCTGGGGATACCCAGTAAACTCCTTTTCTTCCCTTCCGAATCACACTGGGTACTTACTCCCCAGAACGGGATCTTATGGCAGAGGGAATTCAGGGAGTGGCTGGATCAATGGTTAAAAGAGTAGCCGGATTATGATAAAAAATCTACTTCTGATCGGGTTGGGCGGGTTTGCCGGCAGCATTGCCAGATACTTTGTATCGAAGCTCAATAATCACATTGAATTATTCTCATTACCGGTTGGGACACTGTTGATAAACATTATCGGGAGTTTCCTTATCGGGTTCCTGGTCGGCATATCAGAGAAAAGCCCCGTGCTGACAGTGGAACTGAGGATGCTCCTCATGGTAGGATTATGTGGCGGATTCACGACCTTTTCCTCGTTCACCGGCGAGAACCTGATGCTTATGAGAAACGGGCAATTCCTCACTCTATTCCTCTATACAGGCCTGAGTATCCTGCTTGGATTTTCAGCAGTCTATTTCGGCTATATTTCGACCAAGCTTCTGGGTTAGACAAAGTCAGACATCATGGAAAACAGCGAACACAGTATTCTAAGGATCCACGCAAGCACTACAGACCGGATCAGTTCAAAACAGCTTTACCAGTATATTGTTGAACTGGCAAGGGAAAAAGGTATTACAGGTGCTACCGTATACAGGGGCATTATGGGATTCGGATCCTCCAGCAGGATCAGCTCCTCAAAATTCTGGGAACTTACCGAAAAGCTTCCTATAGTTATTGAACTGGCAGACAGGACCGGGAAGCTGGAAGCCTTCTTCAGGGAGATAGAACAGGAACTGGTAAATATGCCGCCGACGATCAGTCTCATGGATCTCGTTCGGCGTACGCGTAGTGTCCTGCAAAGAAGTGACTAGATCGCCGTCGAGTTTTGGTGGAGGCAGCCGATGAACCCTATCATCCAGATGGCGCACGTAACCAAATCCTATCAGGGTGCGCTAGCTATCAAAGAAGTTGATTTCGACTTGCGCAAGGGCGAGATCCATGCCCTGCTCG
>CAZIAU010000067.1:0-9144 GCA_964536755.1 uncultured Bacteroides sp.
ATGATCAGCTCTGGACGCTGCTTCATCTGAAATACAGGAAGCATGTTTATGCAACCAATGGAGAGCCAGGAAGATCGTCCCTGAAAACCGGTGCCAGCGGGGAAGATGCATATATTGAGGTGCCTCTGGGTACTGTTGCCCGGAATGCCGAAACAAATGAAGTCATTTTTGAGATTACCGGCCAGGATGAGGAGAAAATTCTTATCAATGGTGGCCGTGGCGGATTGGGTAATGAAAATTTCAAATCGTCAACTAATCAGACACCGAGGTTTGCTCAACCGGGAGAACCGGGTGAAGAAGGGTGGTTTATTCTGGAATTGAAGTTGCTGGCCGATGTAGGACTGGTAGGTTTTCCAAATTCAGGTAAGTCGACGCTTCTTTCCGCCATGTCGGCCGCCAAACCCAAAATTGCGGACTATCCCTTTACCACACTGGTTCCTAATCTGGGCATAGTTAAATACAGGGATGACAGATCCTTTGTAATGGCTGATATACCCGGTATTCTTGAAGGAGCAAGTGAAGGGAAGGGGCTGGGTCACCGTTTTTTAAGGCATATCGAACGAAACTCGATGCTGATCTTTCTGGTTCCGGCTGACAGCAATGACATCGGAAATGAATACAATATTCTCCTGAAGGAACTGGAAAGATTCAATCCCGAATTACTTGACAAGCGCAGGTTGCTCGTGATCTCAAAATCGGACCTGCTGGATGAGGAGCTGAAGGAGGAGATGATCAGGGATCTGCCCTCAATCAGGCATCATTTCATATCTGCAGTGGCAAACACAGGTCTGGTATCTCTCAATGATATTATCTGGACCATGTTGAATTCCTGACCTTACTATGGATTGGTTGCTTCAGTTCGACACTAATTTGTTTATGGCCATTAACGGTACCCATTGTCAAACCATGGATGTAATCATGTTGTGGATCAGCGGGAAAATCACATGGTGGCCTTTTTACCTGATTTTACTTGGATTTTTCATCTGGAAAAAAGGCTGGCAAACCATTGCTATTCTGTTTTTTATTGTTGCCGTGATTGTACTCACTGACCAGACTTCGGTCCATCTGTTTAAAAACCTGTTTCACCGGTTAAGACCATCTCATGATCCTGCTCTTGAAGGACTTGTACACCTGGTCAACAATAAACGTGGCGGGGAGTTCGGATTTATCTCATCTCATGCGGCCAATACGGCAGGAGTGGCAGTCCTTACCTCGCTCTGGATCAGAAAAAACTGGTTCTCTCCACTGATGATCTTCTGGGTGGTCCTGATCGCATACAGCAGGGTATACCTGGGCGTTCATTACCCCGGGGATGTACTGGCCGGAGCATTATGGGGTGCAGGTTGCGGCTGGTTGGTTTACTTGTTATTTCGCCTTATGATCAGGAATGTACCCCCGACCTGGTGGATAGCCAGGCCAGACCTGAATTCTGAGTATAAACGGGTATAGTGGTTTCACTTCCGAAAAGTAATTAGATATGCTCTGCATAGTCAGTGAATATAACGATCCTTATTTCAACCTTGCTTCGGAAGAATATCTGCTTAAGTCGTTAAAGGAGGAGATTTTCCTGTTATACCGGAATCTCCCCTCCATTGTAGTGGGAAAGCATCAAAATACTCTTGCTGAAATCAACCTTCCTTTTGTACAGGAGAGAGGAATTCTTGTGGCACGGCGCATTTCGGGCGGAGGAACTGTATTTCATGATATGGGGAATCTTAATTTTTCATTTATAGCAGAAGGGAATGCAGGTGCACTCGTAGATTACTTTAAATATACTCTCCCTATAATTAATGCCCTGGATGAAATGGGTCTTAGGGTCAGTCTTGGAAAACGAAATGAATTGTTACTGGGAGACCTGAAAATATCGGGTACTGCCAGTCATGTTTACAAAAACAGGGTACTGCATCATGGGACACTGTTATTCTCTTCGGAGATGAAAAACCTTTCAGCAGCCTTGAAGATTCATTCAGACAGATTCACTGACAGAGCGGTTGAATCTGTACCGTCTGAGGTTACCAACATCCGGGACCATCTTATTGATAAAATGGATGTGGCGGATTTCCAGAATATGATCTACCATCATGTTTTGAATAACATTGAAGGAGCCAGGCCATATCAATATAACAGCAATGATCTGAAAGAGATCGGGAACCTCCGGGATACTAAATATTCCACCTGGGATTGGAACTTCGGGTACTCTCCAAAATATCAATTTCACAAAAATCTGCTATTCAAATCCGGAGAGATTGTTCTTAAAATGAATGTGGAAAAGGGGGTGATCAGGGAGATAGATTTTAAGGGTGATTTTCCGGGATTAAAAAATATTGCGGCCCTAAAGGATCTGCTGGTTGGATCCATCCACGATCCGGTAACTCTCCGGATGCGATTATCAGGCATTCAGGTCAGAGATTATATTCCGGGGTTGGAGAACGAAGAACTGCTTTCGGGATTGTTTTGAGATGGTTTATTTGTTCTTGAGATAATTTACTATGTCGCCTACTCTCAAATTTATACCATTTATTGTAAACTTGGCCTGTTTATAGAAATATTCACGTTCTTCAAGAAGGTCAGTGATGAATTTCAGCAATTCGGGTTCTGTCTTCCCACTTATGAGAGGACGTTCAGTTTTTGAATGGATCAGCCTTTCTTTAAGAATTTCAGGAGGTAAATATATATAGATGGTTTCACCGTGTTCATTCATGGTCTTCATCATCTGGTTGTGACAGGGCGCCCCACCTCCGGTGGAAACCACCATGTGCTGCCTATCACAGAGCTCCATTAAAATATCATGTTCCCATTTCCTGAAGACCTCTTCACCAAGTTCTCTGAAAATACCGGGAACGGTCATACCGGCAGTATCTTCAATAAGATGGTCCATATCCACAAAATCATATCCTATTTCCCGGGCAAGGGCCGAACCAATGGTTGATTTTCCCGAACCCATAAACCCTATAAGAAATATCCTGAAATTCATATTACCACTCCAGGGTGAACTGGCCGTTTGATTTTGAATCACCCTGACCATCTTTTTTATTTGTTTCCTTTGCAGGAGGGCTTTTTGTGGAAGTTATATCATCAACCTGATCAGTCGACACTATTTCCAGGGGGATATCGTCAGGGTCCTGTTTTTTAACGGTGGCAGCTTTTTTCTTAACGGTTTTTTTCACTGGCTGCTTTTTTTTCGCTGCACTCTCTTCCTCTTTACCGGAATCCGGCTTCTTTTTTGAGGGTACACTATCAGACTTTTGGCTCCTTTTATCTTTCGCCTGGCCGGCCGGTTTGGCTTTTACCCGGTCGGCCGGTTCTTTTTTCGTTGGCTGGCCCTGGTCTTTTTTTTCTCCCTTATCATTTTCGGCTTCCAGCGGGGTTAATTCTTCGATGACTTTCACTTCATAGTTGGAAAGACGTTTACCCTTTGCTTTGTAACTTTTTATACCAATGAACTCTGCAACCTCAATAATTTCCGGATCCCGGTCCTTATTTTTTCCACCGAACTTCAGTTCAAGCCTTGGATACTCCACCTCGGTGATCCTTATCAGGCGGGAATCCGGATGTTCGCCAATAAACCGGGTTTGTCTGGTTCCTGCTTCTATATGAAAACGCTTCAGGTAATAGTAATTCAGTTCGGCATCAAAATAAGCTGCAGACCAGATCTTTTTTGGTCTGAATTTCTCTACTATCAGAAGATCATCTTCAAAATGACTGCTCAGGTCAAAATTGGTGGTCCTGAAGAAACCCGATTTTGTAATTACGAGGATACTGTCTTCACCGGAGAATTCTCCGAGAAAGATACCCCGTGCGTCCACATTCAGCCGCATCACATCCATATCAAACCAGATCTTCCTGCCTCCCAGGGTCGAAACGCCTTTCTCCTTCATTACAATTTTCTGGACAGCAAACTTGGTAAGAATATTACCCATGGCCCCCCTTCCTTTTATGGCCAGTTCTGCAAAATCAAATTCAAAGACCGGGTTCTTTAAACGGGGCCTGGGCCGGAGATATACCTTGATAATCTCGGCCTCTCCGTTTGGGTTGGCACTGAAATAGAGAATTTTTGTGTATTTATGCTCCTTCGCTATATTATAAAGTTTATCCCGGGTTATACCGGTTACGGGAGCACGTTTCATCATTACATTACCTGAGTTCCCATCGAAATATACCACATTGTAAATAGTACGCCTGTCGTTTTTCTTAAAAACAGCTGCATGGATGATATCCTTACCGACAAACTGTTTCTCTGCAACTTTTGAAATAGTGTAGGTTCCGTCTTTCAGGAATACAATGATATCATCGATGTCTGAACAATCACAAACAAAATCATCCTTTTTCAGACCGGTTCCAATAAAACCATCTTTGGCATTCATGTAGAGTTTCTGGTTGGCTGCAATTACCTTGGTAGCTTCGATACTGGCGAAGTTCTTCAGTTCGGTCCTGCGCTCTTTGCCTTTACCATACTTTTTCTTTATCTGCCAGAAATAGTCGATTGTGTAAGCAACAAGGTTGGCAAGATGGTTCTTTACCTCCTCCATCTCCTCTTCCAGAGATCTGATACGCTCATCGGCCCTTTTTACGTCGTACCTGGAAATACGCTTGATCTTGATTTCGGTCAGCTTTATGATATCTTCCCGTGTGACCTCCCTGAGCAGTAATTTCTTGTAAGGGTCAAGTCCTTTATCGATGGTTTCTATGACACTCTCCCAGGTTTCGCATTCCTCAATATCGCGATAGATCCTCTTCTCTATAAAGATCTTCTCGAGTGATGATAAATGCCAATCCTCCTGTAACTCCCGCAATCTGATCTCAAGCTCCTGCCTGAGCAACGCTTTTGTATTGTCGGCGTTTATCCGCAGGATCTCACTAACCCCCATAAACCTGGGCTTATCATCATCGATCACGCAGCAATTGGGGGAGATGGAGATCTCGCAATCTGTGAATGCATAAAGTGCATCGATGGTCTTATCGGATGAAACGTTAGGTGCCAGATGAACAAGTATCTCAACATTCTCGGCGGTATTATCATCGATCCTTCTGATCTTGATCTTTCCTTTCTCAGTGGCCTTGATTATGGACTCTATAAGACTCACCGTTGTTTTACCATAAGGCAGGTCCTTGATCACAAGGGTTTTATTGTCCAGCTTTTCGATCCTGGCCCTGACACGCACCGAACCTCCCCGCAGACCGTCATTGTACCGGCTTACCTCGGCCGTTCCCCCTGTGGGGAAATCAGGGAAGAGTTCAAAGCTCTTTTCCTGTAGATATTTTATTGAAGCGTCAATAAGTTCATTGAAATTGTGGGGAAGGATCTTCGACGATAATCCCACAGCGATCCCTTCGGCTCCCAGGGCAAGCAAAAGAGGAAATTTTACCGGGAGAGTGACCGGTTCCTTATTACGGCCATCGTATGAAAGTTTCCATTCAGTTGTTTTTGTATTGAAAAGCACTTCATTGGCGAAGGCGGATAAACGGGCTTCAATGTACCTGGATGCAGCGGCACCATCCCCCGTATAAATATTTCCCCAGTTTCCCTGGGTATCCACCAATAATTCTTTCTGTCCCACCTGTACAAGTGCATCCCCGATCGAAGTATCCCCATGAGGATGGTACTGCATGGTATTGCCAATGATATTGGCCACCTTGTTAAACCGTCCGTCGTCGAGACGTTTCATGGAGTGCAGGATTCGCCTCTGAACCGGTTTCAATCCATCGATAATATGTGGAACCGCCCTTTCAAGTATTACATAGGATGCGTAGTCGATGAAATAATCCTCATACATCCCTGACAGATGGGTGATCTTCACTTCATCTCCGGAGTGGCCCCCTTCATGATGTGTATCCAATGAAGTATCGTCGAAATCTGTCATTTTTCTGTTACCTGTTCAATTGCCCTGTTGTCTTTGCAGATCAGGCCACCTCAACCGGGTTCTCCGTAACCGGGTTCTCCGTAACCGGGTTCTCCGTAACCGGGTTCTCCTCAACCGGGTCCTCTTCCACCCGAAGCCTGTCAATTATAAAATCCTGTCGTTCAGGAGTATTTTTCCCCATATAGAATCCCAGAATGTCATGAAGGTCGTCATCCTTCTTTAGCCGGACAGGTTGTAACCTGATATCAGGACCGATAAAATACTTGAATTCATCAGGAGAGATCTCTCCAAGGCCCTTGAATCTTGTTATTTCCGGATTCTTTCCCAGAGCTTCCATGGCATCAATCCTTTCCTCTTCGGAATAACAGTAACGGGTTTCTTTTTTATTCCTAACCCTGAAAAGAGGTGTCTGTAGAATGTAAAGGTGCCCGTTGCGTACCAGGTTGGGGAAGAACTGCAGGAAAAAGGTGAGCAGAAGCAATCTGATATGCATACCATCCACATCCGCATCTGTTGCAATAACTACGTTCTTATACCTCAATCCGTCAAGCCCGTCCTCAATATTCAGTGCTGCCTGAAGCAGGTTGAATTCTTCATTTTCATATACCACCTTCTTGGTCAGTCCAAATGAATTCAGGGGTTTTCCCCGAAGGCTGAATACGGCCTGAGTATTAACTTCCCTTGATTTGGTAATAGAGCCCGAGGCTGAATCCCCTTCTGTAATGAAAAGAGTGGACTCATTTTTCCTTGGATCCTTTCCATTGTAATGGACCCTGCAATCGCGCAATTTTTTATTATGAAGACTGGCCTTCTTGGCTCTTTCCCTGGCAAGCTTTTTAATTCCTGAAATAGCCTTCCGCTCCTTTTCTGATTCCTGGATCTTCTTCAGAAGAATATGGGCTGTTTCACCATGTTTATGGAGGTAATCGTCAAGGTTGCTGGTCAGAAAATTCATGATGAAGTTCCTTACCGAGGGTCCTTTCGGGCCAATATCTTTAGATCCCAGTTTAGTTTTGGTCTGTGACTCAAATACCGGTTCCTCTACCTTAATACTGATGGCAGCAATGATGGAAGTACGAATATCAGAAGCATCAAAATCCTTTTTATAAAAATCCCTTATGGTTTTTACCAGGGCCTCCTTGAAAGCAACCTGGTGAGTACCACCCTGTGTGGTGTGCTGACCGTTAACGAAACTGTAATACTCTTCACCGTACTGGTTCCCATGGGTTATGGCCACCTCGATGTCCCCGTTCTTCATATGAATGATAGGGTAGAGGCCTTCCCCGCTCATGTTTTCCTGCAGAAGATCGTGGAGCCCGTTTTTGGAAAAAAACTTCTGCCCGTTATAAAGGATTGTTAAGCCGGTATTCAGGTAGGTATAGTTTCGAAGCATCGCTTCAATGTACTCATCGATGAAATTGAATTTTCCGAACATGGTTGGATCGGGCTCAAATATGATCCGGGTTCCGTCCTTTTCATCAGAGTTTCTATGTGGATGGTTCTTAAGGATCTCCCCCTCGCTAAAATCGGCCGATTTAACTTTTCCCTCCCTGAAGGAATAAATGGAGAAGCTGGTTGACAGAGCATTCACCGCCTTTATACCTACGCCGTTAAGCCCTACCGATTTTTTAAATACCTTGGAATCATATTTGGCGCCTGTATTCATCTTGGAGGCCACATCGACAACTTTTCCAAGGGGAATACCGCGTCCAAAATCACGGATAGCTACCCTGTTCTCGTTGATACTTACTTCTATAGTCTTACCGAACCCCATCATATATTCGTCGATGGAATTATCAATAACTTCTTTTAAGAGAACATATATGCCATCGTCGGGCGAGGAACCGTCACCCAGTTTCCCCACGTACATACCCGGACGCTTCCTGATATGTTCTTTCCAATCGAGGGTACGTATGGTCTCTTCTGAATAGTCCGCCGTCATATCAATCTCAAGGTTAGGCTGGAACGCCTGCAAAATGGTCTGTTGCGAAATTCCCGATTGCTGCACAAATATAACCAAAACTACGAGCCTTGCATTAATCAGTTTTCAACACAGAAATCTTGAAAAGAGGTTAAAAAATAAGAACTCTTAATCCCATTCAACCGCCTGAACCTGCATACTGGTAAGGGTTCCCGTATTATAGGTACCATGGGTATCGAATTCCCAGATCCATTCTTCCGATCTGAATCCGTCGGGTAATTCGGTGTGAAGCAAAGATTTGACAGACTCTTCCCCGGTATCAGGAAGGTTGATTTCCATTGTGTCGGTGATGATGCATCCGGCAGTACGGGTGATCCATTCAATGTGGAAAGCCTGAATGCGGGACCTTAGATGGTCAGGGGATTGCTGTTGAAAATAGCCTTTCTTAAAAAGAAAGTCACAGGCTATTATATCCAGCTGGTTCAGCAGATTGGCCGAGATGAAAGCATCGACATTCAAATGGACCAGGGGAGGGACAAGTATTATCTCATCTGCTAAATGTTCGTCAGTAATCGCTCCCTTGCTTCTTGTGATCTGCCATAATTGTTCTATGGCACCACCTGACAGGTCTGCTTCCAGCAGATCCACCTTTTTTATATTCCGGACTTTATTCCTGATCTGCGGTGGATGAAAAATATCCACCAGGTATATCTTTTCGAATCGCTGTACCAGCTCTTCCAGCGGTATATCCAGTAACCAGCCACTTCCCAGCACTGCAACCGAGGCAATATTGTTATCCGGCAAAGAGGTCCGTATAAAGTTCCGGGTTTTCTCCAGGTGACTTTCCCAATGGCTTCTTTCACGCAAATACCGGTTCATGATCCCTTCCTGATCGCGCTGGAATCCCATCCTTTTTATGATATTGGGATACCGCATCAGCTGTTGGACATTTCGTATTCGAGCTTCTCCAGGCCCTGCTCCATTAAAGATCTTACCCTGGCCATAAGTTCCTGCAATTCCAGATTATTCACTTCATCCGCAGGGATCTCATCCAGTACATTGATGTGGATTTCCGCCTTTCCTTTCAACACCCAGGAACCTTTATCAAAAGTCTTTTCGGATCCTGACAGGACAATTGGTATGATCCCGCATCGCATCTTCTTTGCCAGTATGAAGGCCCCCTCTTTAAAGGTTCTCATGGTGGTGGAGGTTGACCTGGTACCCTCCGGGAACATCAATATCGATGAACCTTTTTTCATCTCGTTCTCTGCCTGACTGATGAATTGCGAACCTGACTGAAGAGACTCTCGTTTTATTCTGACAGAATTTGTCAGAGACAGTACCATGCCGATAAAAGGAAGT